>CAYJHY010000089.1:0-7438 GCA_964369875.1 uncultured Mailhella sp. | reverse complement strand
TACTTTGAAGGGAGTGTACATAGACGTACATGACCGAAAAGCAAGTGAAATCTGAGGAAGAGATTGGCAAAAAGAACATTTTGACGACACTATCTAGAATAACCACAAAAAATTCTGTTATATATACATTTTTATTACAGCTCTTTCCTTAAAAACAAACGGACATTTGGTTTTTCAGGAAGGGGGAGTTTGAGGGGGAAACCTCATTTTTTCCAAAAAATGGGGTTTCCCTCTCAAAAATTTTATCCCAAAACAAAATTATAAAAACAAATTGAAAGCGAAGCCTGTAAATGTAGCGATTACAAACACACAAAGTAGGAATGTAAATACCAATTGTTTTTTGAAGATAGAGCTTAGCAAGGATACTTCGGGAATACTTGCGCCTGCGCCACCAATAATAAGTGCCACCATGGTTCCGAGCCCAACCCCTTTGGCGACGAGCACACTGGCAATGGGTATCATGGTTTCTGTTCTGATATACATTGGAATACCAAGGACAGCCGCAACAGGCACTGCAAATAAGTTGTTGGCACCTGCAAAGTGACTCAGTAAGTCTTCAGGTACAAAACCATAAATAAACGCGCCGATACTTGCACCGAATACTAAGTATAAAAGAACTTTTCTGAATAAGGCGACGGAATCAATAAGAGCATATTTGCACGCAATCAGATTACGTTTTACAAAGGAGCCTTTAAAGTTAGCATAGCTTATTTCTTCACCATCGGTGTTAATTTTTGTGGTATCACAGCATGGAGTTGAAGAAGCAACAGGCTTTTCTGTGTCACAACAAGGAGTTACAGGAGCAATTACTGCTTTTTCTCGATCACAACAAGGGCTTATTGGTGCAAGCACGGGTTTCTCTTGATCACAACAAGAACTTATTGGAGCAACTGTCGTTTTCTCACTGTCACAACAAGATGGTTTCGTATTGTTATTCATAGTTTGTAGCGTATTCATAGCTTGAAGGCTCTGTTTTTGTTCAGAAGAATCACAACATCCTTGTCCTATATGCCCACTGCTTTGCAGTGGGTGTAATGTTTGCATGGGCTGTAAGGTTTGTAAAGCATCTGCTTTAGCTGTATCACAACAAGAAGTTTTTGGTTTTTCGGTATCGCAACATGAGGTTTTGGCGTTAGGGCTCTTTGCTTTATCGGTATCACAACACGAAGAAGGGCTATACCCTTTGATTGCGTCTGCTTTAATATATCTGTCAAATCCGCGCTTATCTAAGAAATAGCCTACAAGTACAGCGAAGGTAAAGGAAAATCCTGCATAAATGATCGTGGCAGGCACGCCAAAAAAAGTCACAAAAAGAACTATAATGGCAGGGTTCAAAATGGGTGAAGTAATAAGAAAGCTCATCATGCCCGAAAAAGGTGCTTTACTTTTGATAAGCCCCACCAATAACGGAATTGTCGAACATGAACAAAATGGTGTTACACTACCAAGAACCGCCCCAAGCACACTATTTAGCAACTTGGAAGGGGTTGTCAAAGCCTTTTGGATGGTCTCTTTCGATATATAGATTTGTAAGAGTGCCACTAAAAAGCTGATAAGAATGAAAAGGAGAAAAAGCTCGCCCATAAGAAAAATGAACATACCGATGACTTTGGCGGCCGCGGGGCTTTCAAAGGACAGTAAAGCAAAAAAATTTGCTACTAATTCAATAATATAATCTGACATAACACACCTTTATATTTTTACAATTTATAACATATTTTAGAAAACGGCATCCAAAATAAATACATTAAGAAACTTTTGTATATCTCGAAAAACTTCAGAATTTATACTGTAATACGCCCACTTTCCCTCTTTTCTGGCACTTACGCATCCGCAGTCACATAAAATTTTCATGTGATGTGAAAGGGTTGGTTGACTAAAGTCAAACATCTCCAAAATATCACAAGCGCACATTTCACCCTTTGATAACATCAAAACAATTTTCAATCGATTACTGTCACCAAGAGCCTTGAATATCGGTGCTAATTTTTCTTCCATATTAACCTCATAAATTTTTATAAATAGACATATTCAAATACATCTATATAACTATAGCAACACATAGATACTTGTCAATCTATTTCTTTCAAAAACATGAATTTTTGTTATAGATTGATGTCGTTATCAGCAATCATACTTATATCATATTGAATTATAAAATTTATTTATTTGTAGACGCAAACCATCTTTTAGGGTAAATATAGTCTCTAAACTACACTTTCGTTTTTATGCGAATGATTTGGAGACCTGCCAATCTATGGTGAAGTATTATTCAAATACCGAAACAATAAGTTTTGACGATCCAAACCTTGCAAGTGAGCTTTTTGGCCCGCTTGATAACCACCTTCAGCTTTTATCACACCGTACAGGTGTTGGGTTGAGCAGTCGTGGCACAGAACTTATTATAAAACATGAATCAAAAGAAAAAATACAACAAATTGTACTTCTTATGACAAAATGTTATAATATGCTCACAAAAGGGAAATCTTTATCAGGGGATGATATTATTCAAGCCTATCATATTATCAGTCAACATGATGAACATGACAATGGAGTAGAGAATTTTTTCCATACCAATGTACAAATCAGCACCCCCAGAAAAAACATTGTTGCCCGAAATAACTCCCAAAAAACATATTTTGACCTTATCCGTGACAAAGAAATGATCTTTGCCACTGGCCCTGCCGGCACCGGAAAAAGCTATATCGCTGTGGCCGCCGCTGTTTCTATGTTGCAGGCAAAAAGGGTAAAAAAAATTATTTTAACACGTCCTGCTGTAGAAGCGGGTGAAAAGCTTGGATTTTTACCCGGTGATATGGAAGAAAAAGTTAATCCTTATTTGCGCCCCCTTTATGATGCCTTGGGTGACATGCTTGGTATGGCTCAGCTTCAAGCTAAACAAGAAAGTGGACTAATCGAAGTTGCTCCTTTGGCTTTTATGCGTGGCAGAACATTAAACGACGCCTTTCTTATTTTAGATGAAGCACAAAACACCACTCGTGAGCAAATGAAAATGTTTTTAACCCGTCTTGGGTATGGTTCTCGTGCTATTATTACAGGTGACTTAACACAAGTAGACCTTCCTCCCGTGCATTATTCTCAATTGATGGAAGGTGAAAAAAAGGGAGAAACCCGTTCAGGACTCATTCATGCTTTAAACATTTTAAAGCACGAATCCCAAATTGGTTTTATCCATTTTCAAAAAGGTGATGTTGTGCGTCATCCCTTGGTAGGCAAGATAGTGGAAGCCTACGACGCCGCAGAAAATCTTTAGAGAATACTATGATACAAAAAACAAATCCAGTAAGTATTGCTGCTCTTTGTCAGCATATTGTTTCTATGTTGCGCTACCATGACCACGGTTATGGTATGAAAGCCCTTTTTGTTACGCTTCTCACCCTTTCTGTTTTGGCAGGAATCTCGCACAATAACGTTCCCAACATCTATGTAGCCGGGGAAGTTGCGGCTGAGGATGTGATCGCCGACCGTGACATTATGATCGAGGATACCGAAGCAACCCGTATCCGTCGAGCTCAAGTAGAAAGCATACAACCCCCTTTATTTGATATTGATTCCCATAACATTGCTAAAGTCAATGCAGCAATCCTTCGCCTTTTAGATCAAGTAAAAACAGAAGAAAGGCTACAAGATACTGAAGTAAATGACATAGACAAAAACACCTCCGTCTCTCGTGAATATAATTTACAATTCAGTACGAACGTTCCTCAAAGTGATTTTGTACTCTTAGCCCAAGAGGATGTGCAAAAGTACTGCAGACAAAGCCTTTTACCATGGATTGGTAAAACACTTTCTTTGGGAGTCTTACCTCATTTAAACACGCTCGATCTTGATTTTGATACCATTATTATCAGAAATTTACTCACAGAATCGGAAAGCCTTCGCTCTTTCGAGGAAGGAATTTTAGATTTAAGAGCTTTTAGAGTAGCACTTAAAAATAAAATTCTTACAGATAATGCCGTCAACTATGAAAGCCAGAACGCTCTTATTGAGATTCTCCCCAAATACCTTACCCCTACCTTATCGCCCAATGTGAACGAAAGCAAAGAGCGTGCAAAACACGTTACTTTAACGGTAGACCCAGTCTTTTATAATATCAGTAAAGGGGAAATTTTAGTACGTGCAGGCGACAGGGTAACCCCCCCCGCACAACTAAAAATGCAAACCTTATATAACGATTCCCACTCAAATTTCAGCTGGTTGAAAACCCTTGGCGCTCTGCTTACCGGCCTCGTTTGTATGTTGGGGCTTTACATGACTCCTTCTGGCATAAAAGGGCGAATCCTCAAAGATAAAGACCAATTGTTTATTGCAAGCGTGTTACTTACTACAGGGATAGCGGCCTCGCTTATTGCACACTATTCCAACCTTCATAATTTACCCTATATATTTCCCCTTGGAGGCATTGCCGGCCTTTCGGTGCTTGTTTTTACAGCGAAACGTTATTGTGTCATGGGCATTTTGCTTTCGTTCTATGTCACTGTACTTTTTGATGCCGGTATGGAAGTTTTTTGCTTCTATTTCCTCTCATCCATGTTCAGCACATGGGTTATTTTGCGCACTCAAAACCGACAAGAAGTGCTTTGGACAATTCTTCCCTTCTTTGCATTTCAATTAATTATAGGCTTTGCCGCGGCCTTTCTTTCAACATTAAGCCTTTATCAATTTTTCTACCTTGTACTGTTTATTGCCATAAACAGTGTGGTATCCATTCTATTACTGTTTGCCCTTGGCCCTATTTTAGAGGTTTTGTTCGGTTATACCACACGTTTTAGGCTTATGGAATTACTCAGCCTTGATCATCCGTTACTACAAGAACTGATGATGAAAGTTCCGGGAACCTATCATCATGCTTTGGTTGTTTCAAATCTTGTGGAAAGTGGTGCAAAATCCATTGGTGCCAATAGCTTACTCATTAAAGTTGCCGCCCTTTATCATGACATAGGCAAACTTGCTCGCCCCGATTATTTTTCAGAAAATCAATTTGATGGGATTAACCCCCATGATAAACTCTCCCCTGCCATGAGTTGTCTTATCCTCTTCTCCCACGTCAAGCATGGCGCAGAACTTGCCCAGCAACATAAACTTGGGGAAGAAATCACCGATATGATTTTACAACACCACGGCACAAGAATGCCGGCGGCCTTTTATCACAAGGCCATAAAACTTGGGGAAACCCCAAGTGAAGCTGACTTCAGTTACCCCGGCCCTCGTCCGCAAACTAAAGAAGCCGCCATTTTAATGATGGCAGACACTGTGGAAGCCGCAATTCGTTCCATGGGAGACCCAAGCCCCGCACGCATTAGAAGCAGTGTGGAAATGCTTATTAAAAATATTTATGCAGAAGGTCAATTTGACGAAACAGACTTGACTTTCAAGGACTTGAATAAATTAATTGATAGTTTTGCACGCTCTTTAACAGGACTTCATCATCAACGTATCGCCTATCCCGATTCCAAAAAAGTCGATAATAAAGCGGAACAAACACAGTCCGCACAACCACAACAGGCACAACAGGCAACAAGTTCTACAGAAAAAACTTCTGTGGAAAAGAATGCATCCGAATCCATAGAAAAGCATGCTGATCAATTTAAAGAAACAGCCCAAAAAATTAAGAATTGCGACACAAAAACCCTTTCAAAAGACACCGAAAGCACCAATATACATATTGCTCAAGAAAATTTTTGCGCGCAAAGCAGTTTACAAAATACTAACGAAGCAAACAACAATAAAGGTGCTCAGTCAGAACCACAAAACCAAGTTAAGCCTGAACAAAAATAATAAGGATTCTAAATTTGCCTTTTAATAAAAATCAAATAAAAGTACAAGGTTTGTGCTTTTTTCCGCCTCTTTTTTGGAAAAACATGCTTTTTAGTATGCTTTCTGCTTTAGAAAAAAAAACAAGATTTCAATTCAATGAGCTGTTTCTGGAACTTATTCTTGTCAGAGACGCTGAAATAATTAATTTTAATAGAAATTATATGTCTTGCCAAGGGCCCACCAATGTATTAAGCTTTCCTTCAGACGAAGTTACACAAAACATTGAAGAAATTCAAATCTTCCTTAATGACACAAACGTTTTAAACAGTATTATATCCGACAGTAAGCAAAACATACCAAATAAAGGCTTTTCAGAACCATCCGTTGAACAAAGCCAAGAACATATCACAAAAACCATTAACCGTTCCGATCTTGGCACTCTTATTCTCAGTATCGACACCTTGGAGCGAGAAAGTATACTTTACGGGCAAAATCCACAAACGCATGCAGTATGCCTTGTGGCGCACGGTCTGGCGCATTTATTGGGCTATGATCACGGTGAAAAAATGGATGCTCTCACCGAATTTTTGGAAGAAGAAACCTCATCCATCGCAAACATTTATCAATTTATACCACTTTGGAGCTATTGTCATGGCTAATTCACATCGTTGTGGTTGGGTTGTCCTTATGGGCCCACCAAACGCAGGCAAATCTACTCTTACCAATGCCCTTATCGGGCAAAAGGTCAGCATTGTAACCAGCAAACCCCAAACCACCAGAAACCGCATTATCGGTATTTGTTCTGAAGAAAATGCTCAGGTTATTTTCATGGATACCCCGGGTCTTCATCACGACAGAAACCAAATGCGTGGCCCCCTTGGTAAACAAATGCTCCAAACCGCATGGCAAAGCCTTTCCAACGCTCATGCAATTATGATGGTGCTTGACTCCGATCTCTATATCCGTAAACCGGAATTTTTAGACAGAGACATTCTCCCACTTAAAAACGCATTTCAAGACGAAGATCGCCCTGTATTTGTTGTGGTTAATAAAGTCGATCTCTTTGCTGACAAATCCAAAATGCTCCCTCTCCTTGAAAAGCTCCACGAAGAATTGCCTAACGCGACTATCTTCCCCATGTCCGCCGCGCAAAAAGATGGTATTGACGATCTCAAAAAAATGCTCATCGAAGCCATGCCGGAAGGCGAACCACAATTTCCAAAGGATCAGCTTTCAACTGCTCCCATTCGCTTTCTTTGCGCTGAAATTGTACGTGAAAAACTCTTTGAACGTCTTCGCCAAGAAGTTCCTTACAGCACCGCTGTAGACATCGAAGCTTGGGAAGAAATCCCTGAAAAGAAACAAACTATCATCAACGCCGTTATCTATGTGGCACGCCCACAACACAAAGCCATGGTCATCGGTCGCGCCGGTCAAACCATTAAAGACATCGGCACCCACGCAAGAGCAGACATCAAACAACTTATTGGCGGTAAAGTTCATCTCGAACTTTGGGTCAAAGTGAAAGAAAACTGGCTCGAAGAAATTAACAACTACTCTGAAGACGAAATTTAATTATTTAAGATAGTTTTCTTGAGGGGTTTCACCCCTCAAACTCCCCACCAAAGGGAATGATTCCCTTTGGAAACCCCGTAAATTT
>CAYJHY010000088.1:0-7472 GCA_964369875.1 uncultured Mailhella sp. | reverse complement strand
AAATAATACAAGAGTTCATTGACGTTGAACAGGCTAAACCTGCATCTGAAAAGGCACATATTCGCCTTTTGCGCCAAGAACCTCGCCAAGGAAAAACCATGGCACTCAATCGCGGTGCCAAAGAAGCTTTGGGGGAAATACTTTTCTTTACCGATGCCGACAGCATGCTGAAAAAAGATGCCATGCGTGAAATTGTCGCCCCTTTTAGTGATAAAACCGTAGGTCTTGTCAGTGGAAGAAGTGTGTATTTAGACGAAGCCGGAAATGAGACTACCGGCAGTATTTATAGACGCTATGAAGAATGGATAAAAGAATATGAAGGTATGTTATGGGGAATTGTCGGTGCAGATGGCGGAATTTATGCTCTTCGCAAAGAAGAATATAAAGAATTGCCCACCAAGATTATCAATGATCTTGCTCACCCTATTCAAGTTATTTTAAATAAAAAAAGAGCCGTTGCCGTTTCGCAAGCCCTTATTTATGAAGCACCTGAAGATGACGCCAATGCTTTTGCCCGTCAAAGTCGCATTATGAGCCAATCATGGCATGTTTTTTTCCAATACTTTACTCCGTTGTGCAAAGAAAAATCCTTTGGTTTTTTATGGCAATTCTTCAGCCATAAAGTTTTACGCTGGCTCACCGTGGTGTGGCTGTTCGCGTTTATACTTTCTTCGTTTTATCTCCAAGGCATTATTCCTCTTCTGGGACTTGTAGCTTCCCTGGCCTTGATTGTTTGTGCACTTCTGGGAGAAAAAGCTTACATTTTCGGCAGAATTTCACGACTTTTCCTGGTACAGGGAGTCGCGGCTTTATATGGACTTTTCAAACTTTGGCAAGGTGAAGTCTTTATCACTTGGAATCCTAAGGGGAAATAAAAAATGGAAAGAGATGCTCAACGTATCCATTCTATAGACATGCTAAAAGGCATTTGCATGTTTTTTATGCTGATCGATCATTGGCGCATACGCCTAAGTCAAGTTTCAGAAGCGTTTTTGGGGGCACCCAATAACCCTTTACCCCTACAAGCCGAGCTTTTACAGCATGCAGATACTGCCTCTTTTTGGTTATTATATTTAGGAAGCCATTTCGTAGCCCCAAGTTTTCTTTTTTTAGCCGGTGCCGGTGGTTATTTATGGCGTTTGCGCCATCCTCAAGCATCCTTTAGCACATACCTTATTTCACGCGGTTGTATACTGGCCCTGATTAATTGCCTACTTTTTTCATATGCCCCTTTTTCCGAAAACGGAAGCATTACCTTACATGTCCTATGGCCCGCAGGAATAGGAATGGTACTCTTGGGATGTGTGTATAAACTCCCTAAAGTTCTTCTGATTTTGCTTGTTCTCGTACTTGCATCTGGGCAAGACTTTTTTGAAAGTATATCTTTTTCATCTTCTTTCATAAACACCTTTTGGCGGTTAGCTTTTATCGATACCTCCATTGATCTTCCATGGGGAGCGCAAATTCACAACATCTGGCCAATTATGCATTGGTTCAGTATGCTCCTTCTGGGTTATTTGTGTGGTTCGATTTTTGTTATGCCACGCCCGCATTATAGTATTTGGTTTAAATTTTCTATTATTAGCTTAGGCCTTTTCTTATTATTGCGCCTCAGCGGACTTTACGGCGACCCCAATATTTGGCAACTCCACGACACTTTACTCAAAACTATGGGGCACCTTATAGCAGTCACCAAACATGCGCCATCCTTACAATACATACTATATGGTCTCGGGATTACATTTCTTTTATTGACAATTTTGGAACGCTTTGAGCTCTCAAACAAGGTAGTTATCTTATTGGGGAGTGCGCCACTGCTATTTTATATCAGCCATACAATGTTGTTACGTATCGCAAAATTCATTCTCCTGCGTGTCCCGACAAATATTATGGATCATGTCAGTGCTTATCTTTTTTCTTTTACGGGGCTTATGCTCAGTACCTTTTTATTTATTCCCATACTCTATTACATAACCTATCAATATAAAATATGGAAAAAAGAATACCCACTGCTACGAAAAATACCCCTATAATACGCTAGAAATTACAGATAAAACTCCAAACCTTGACATTAAACTATGATTCTATACAATTTTCAGAGCAATTTTTTAATAAAATTTTTACAATAGTACTAAACATTGACCAAAATCTCTGTTTTTTGCGCAAAGGCAATAATAGGACTTAAGCCCTCAGTATCACCATCAACCGTAAAAGAATTTTTTCCCAGAAATATATCTTTTCAAATACTTTGAAAAAGGAGCCTCCCAATGCCAAAAGTCCTTGTCACTTCAGGAAATACACGTGTTTCCTATTCTATTTGTTGCAGTCTTGCAAAACACGGCTATGACGTTTATATAGGCGACAGACAAAGTTTTACTATGGCGGGAATGTCACGTTATTGTAAAGGGCGCATGAAATACCCTTCTCCTTTTACAGAGCAAGAATCCTTTATTCACTCTCTTATTCAATTTATGAAAGAAAAAGATATTGATGTTCTTGTTCCTGTTCTTGAAGAAAGTTTTACCTGTATGAAGTATGAGCATATTCTTAAAGAACACAATATATCCTTTTTATTACCTCATTATAAAGATGCTCTCACTCTACATAATAAAAATACATTAACCTCCCTCGCTTCCGAACTCAATATCGATATCCCCCCAAGTATGGAAATGGTAGATATTGTCCAAAAGAATGAACTTTTGGCAAACCTTAGTACTCCTCTTATCATTAAGCCCAAACAAGGTGGCGGAGGCTGGGGCATGAAAAGATTTGAACGTCACGAAGAACTTTTAAACATTATTAATCAAATTGATAAACCGGAAAACTATATTGTGCAAAGCATTGTCAGTGGCCAACTTATCGGCACCGCTGCCATATATTATCAAGGCACCCACATTGCCTCTGACTCTTACACGCTTACCACAGTCTACCCTTTGCGTGTAGGGCAGTCCACAACAAGACTTACCGAAATGCACCCAAAAGCACTGGATTTTACGAAAAGGCTACTCAACCATTTAAACTGGAATGGTCTTTGTGAAATTGACTTTATCTATGATAAGGAAAAGGATAAAAGTTATATTATTGACGCCAATCCTCGTTTTTGGGGGTCTTTAAAACATAATATTGCGGCAGGTGTGGATTATCCTTATTACTACGCACAACTTGCCAAAAATATCACAACTTTTCCGATACAAGAAGCGAAAGAAAACACACGATCAAGATGGCTTGGCGGTGATATTTTACGCATTCTTGCAGAATGCAAAGAATCAAAAAATCCTTTTCGTTCGCTTCGAAAAAATGTCTTTTCTTCAATTCGTTATGAAGCCAACGATGACTTTAATTTTAAAGATCCCATCCCTTTTTTTACATGGTGCATTAATTTAATGTTGAATAAAGTTATAAATCGTAAAAAAGACGCTCTTCCGGGTGTCTGGAAATAAACATGCAAGCTATTGGTCTTATAGCCCTTTGGGCACTCCTTTTCGTTAGTCTCGGACGGTTTCAAGAAATTTTCCCTGTGCTCATACCTTTACAACTGGGAAAGCTTAGTATTGCCTTTGGCCTTGCAGCGGTTATGGCGATTAACGCCAAAGATCTGACTCTATTTATTACGAAAACACCTCTAAAAAAATATTTATATGCCCTCCTTCTAATAGGATTTTTTAGCATTCCCTTCAGTATCTATATTTCCGATGCTTTTGATAAATACATGGGATTTCTTCGTACTTTTCTTATTGCGTCCATTATAGTGGCACTTGGCAAAAAACATCTGAGCAACGTTAAGCTGTGCATCTGCGTTATCGTGCTCATTTTGTCTACACAAATGATTCTACAAAAAGCCATAGGGCGCAGTAGCGTCAGCTTGACCTATGATCCAAATGATATAGCTTTTCTTTTTGTCTTGTTTTTACCATTTATCATCCATGGCATTGGTTCGAAAAATGTTATTATTAAAATTGTATATCTTATTACATCAGGAAGTGCTGTAGCCTCTATAGCACTATCTGGATCTCGAGGTGGCCTTCTCGCCTTAGTATCCATTGCTTTATATAGCATTATACTGGCCAAAAAACGTCGTTTTTTATATATTTGTCTGTGTTTTATGGGGGCTGTCATCTTTAGCCAAATGGCAAGCGACGAATTTTGGCAACGTATTCAAGCCCTCATTGACGGAACCGACTATAACCTGGCCGAAACAGGTGACAGTCGGGTGGCTATTTGGACAAGCGCTATTGAACTTATGTTTCGACGACCTTTATTTGGGGTTGGAATAGGACAATTTACCACTGCCATGGGTACATTAGCAGAAGGTGCATGGAGAACGGCACATAACAGCTTTATTCAAATTGGACTGGAACTTGGATTTGGTGGGTTATTCGCTTTTTGTGGTATTTTCATCTCTTTCTTTCGCCTTTCAAAACAAGGAGAAAAAGCCCCTTTTTTATCTGCACAAAGTCAAGCCTTATACCGTTCACTGCGCATAAGTATTCTCGCTTTTTGTGTGGGGGGATTTTTTATTTCTCACGCCTACACTCCCATCACCTATTCTTTTATCAGCTTTGGGGCAATTATGTTTTTAGAATATCAAAGACAAGAACGATATGCCTTTGAAAAGGCTGAAGAGCTAGACAGTGATACACAAGAATCACCCAACAAAACAGATGATCGTCTCAATACAACTAAAGATGCCCATCACGCAACGCTTCAAACCACAGACAAAAAACATGCGCAAAACCAGAAAAACAATATTGATACATTAGTCCAATACGCTGAAAAACAAACGCCGGACGCCTACATAAAAAAAGAAAGCACAAAGTTCGTTAAACTCATCGAGGCCGAACAAAAAAGACAACGCAAAAAAGAGCGTTTACAAAATGGAGACAAGCTAAAAAAAATCCCTAAAGAATAGAAGCAGTATCATTCTGCCTATGCTCAAAAAACTAGAATATCTTTCCAAACTAATGGTTATACTGTTTGAGACATACAAGCGATACAAGTATTTCAGTTTGTAAGCAATATGTTTATTATGAAAAATTAACCGTATTGCTTATAGTTTACAAAAAGCAATTTCATATATAGCTAGTCAAGCATAAGTCGATATCGTATTGTTATTAAACATTTTTTTGCCTATAAAAAAGAGAAAGGGAGAGCTCGAGAGGGGAGAGTTTTTCCAAGAGTTCCTCCCTCGAAAAAATAATTCGCCCCCCCCCTCGTCGAACAGTAGCCCTTATAAATAAAAAAACTCCAAAAAGTTACTCAAGTTCTTGCATACGTTTTTTCAAAGATGCAAGATTACGCTTTGCGCTTTCAAAGTTTTGATCGGCTGATTTTTTGTACCATTGTTCAGCCAAGTTAAAATTCTGTGTCAGTCCTAGGCCTTCCTCATATAAAACACCTAAGTTATTTTGCGCCGTCTTCTCTCCGCCTTCTGCAGCTAAAAGGTACCATTTTGCCGCTTGGGTATAATCTTTTTCTACCCCATTGCCATTTTGATAGAGCCAACCAAGAAAGGCTTGGCCTTTAATATAACCTTTATCAGCCGCCGCACGAAACAAAGGTACAGCCGCATCATAGTTTTTTATTGTGTACAAAGCATAAGCCTTCTCATAAAGATCTTGAGCAGATTCGTTTTGAAATTCTATCGCCGAAGAATTTTGTTTTTCAGTAGCGCTTTGCACATCTTCAAAAATCGCATTTTCATCAAAAAATTTTACGGGTCTGATTTCAACAGTACCGGGATAATACTCGGCGGCAAGAAATTTGCCATCGGCAGACAGTGCTAGATTATCGTAACCACGGTCACCCGTCGGAGCAACTCTTTGTATTTCTTTGTTTGTATAGATATTACGGACGATAATATCATGGCTTGCCATAATGAGAAAATTCCCCAAAGGATGAAAACGCATATCGCTTACATGTCTGTTTGGATTTTGGAAATGTGCGACAAGTTTATCAAAATTATCGTTATCCCAAACTTTAATTTCATATTTGGTAGGATTTGATTGGAGATCTGACTGCATAGCCGCCAAATAGCGTCCGGTAGAAGAATATGTGGGTATTGACAAATGTTTTCCATGAGAGTCTGAAAACACATCTTCAGCATTCCCCGTTTTCAAATCCCAAGTCATAATAAAATCTTTGTATTTTTCAGACTTAGGGTCGACACCCTTTGCCGCCAAAAAGTTTCCACTGGGGGAAAAACGTATTTGCCACACATCACGGATAGGCCCTTTATTGGGCGTGAGGGTGCGGTGAAGCTCCCCTGTTTTTAAACTCCACAACTTGATGGTATCGTCCATGGAACCTGTGGCAATAAATTTTGAATCAGTAGAAATATCAAAGCAAGTAAAACCACCTAAGTATGATTTATTATACACCAATGACCAATTTTCGACTCTCCATACAAAAAAAACATTACTTTTTACAAGTATAAGATATTTTCCGTCAGGAGAAAAACCTGCGCTCACCACAGAGCCACCATGACCATCAAGTTTTTTTATTACTTCTCGCTTTTCCAAATCCCAAATAACAACACCTTCCTTTTCAGTATCAGAAGGTACGGCATAGGAAGCCACTGCCAGATATTTATTATCGGGAGAAAAAGCCATAGATTGGATAAATTCACCAAATTGAAAAGTATCTGTCACAGGCATAATTTCAATGCCTTTTCCTTCATAACCTGCTTCATAAAGGCGATTCATCGCTTCAAGGGCGTAGGCGTTACCATAGCCGATGGATTTCAAATACCATTCTTCAGCCTTGGTCTTATCCATATCTACCCCATGCCCCTTTTCATACATGCGAGCGATAGCAGACATAGCAGAACTATTTTTTTGTGTGGCCGCACGCCTATAAAGTAAAAAAGCTTTTTGGTAGTCTTGTTTTACCCCATACGCAAACTCATAGTGTTCACCTAATTCAAATTGAGCTTGGGCATTGCCTTGCTCGGAGGCTTTTCCATACCATTCGGCGGCTTTGGTATAGTCTTGATCAACCCCAACTCCCATGGTATAATAGTAACCAACCATATATTGAGCTTTATCAGAACCCATATTCGCGGCTTTAAAATACGCATCATACGCCTCTTTGTACTTGCGTAAATAATGATAATTTTCAGCCTCTTTTATCCATTCTGTCGCTGTTTTTTCGGTAGCATACAGGGCATTGGTATTCCCAATAAAAGCAAAAGAGGAAGCCAAAAGTACGACTAAAAGAGAACGACGACACAAAGAACGTGTTTCTTTCAAAAAACGTCTGTGAAAAGAAGTACAAAATATTTTTAATCTCATATCGGCCACCTTTATTTTTAGATTTTGTTTTAGATTTTGTTTTATTCGAGAGGGGGAAACCCTACCTTGTGTGACAAGGTAAGGTTTCCCCCTCTCGAGCTCTCCCCTTTCCTGCCCACCAATAATTGTATCATCAATGTTTTTTAAGTTTAGAGCAATTATCATTTGAGATAAGGAATTTTG
>CAYJHY010000087.1:0-7473 GCA_964369875.1 uncultured Mailhella sp. | reverse complement strand
GGAAACCTTCCAGCTAATATTGAGCAAAGCGAAATTTAGCGTCATTTCATTGTTGCCTCAAAAATAGGGTTTTCCCCTCCCAAAAGTATTAACAACTAAAAAAACAAATTAGAATATTTCTCCTGAGGTGATGGTAAATTCAATATCGTGATCGGGGTTATCAAGGGTAAGGCCTGTTTGGCTGTTTTGCCATTGACCCCCTTCTTCATTGAGTGTCCAGCTGTCATTAAGAGTAAGGGTTTTTGAGCCTGAATCAAAACTCATACCGTTATTGCTCATAAACACATTTGATGTCAGGTCGATATTATCGACGCCACCCATCATTTCTTCAATACTTTCTGTGAGCTCGCTTGAGACAAGTTCACTTTTTGGGGTGTCGTCAAAGCCAACTTCAAAAGTATTTGCTTGATAATCACTGCTATTGGTGTCTTCATAGAGATTATTGTCACCTTCTTGTTCAAAAGAGAACGTTTGAGGGCCATGACTGTTATCACCTGTTTTTATCCAGATGTTTTGGTCTTCGCTTTCGTAGTTTGTATAACCGTTTACAACATCACCTTGTGTCCACGTGTTCTCATCGAAAGTAAGAGTGCCATCATCTCCTTTTACGATCCCAAGATCAAATAAGATATCAGACATGTTGTCACCTGTTACGGAACCTTCTTCCACAAACAGTTCAACACCTGTATTTGTTTGAATTTGAGACTCGATATCGGCACTTGAGCCAATCGCGATATCAAAACCTTCACCACCGACAAGAGTGTCAGCACCATCAAAAATAAGTACATCGTTACCGGAACCACCGTGGAGCATGTCAGCGCCTTCACCACCGATAAGGAGGTCGTTGCCACTGCCGCCAATAAGGCTGTCGTCACCGTTTCCGCCTTCAAGAACATCGTTACCGGCCCCGCCAAAAAGGATATCGTTACTGTCTCCACCTGTCAGAGTATCATTACCGCTAAAGCCTATGAGAACATCATCGTGTTCACCGCCGTTAAGAATTACATTTTCAGGATTGTATATATTTGAATCGTCTGCTATATCAATGGCTTGCTGGACACTTTTCTCGATAGTATTGCCAACATCATTAAGAAGGTCGATATCATTGTCTTCTGCCACCTCAAGAAGTGGGGTAAAGTTGGTTTGACTTATAGTTGAATCTTCGGGAAGATTCAAAGTTTCTTCAATAGCGTCAAATACCAAACTTTCCACAGCAGAGGCGAATTCTCTGGCAATAACGGAGGTAATCTCTTCAAAAGCTTTTTGTAAATCCTCACTGCTTACGGAGTCGTAAACGTTGTCTGTAAGTTGACTGAGAAGCTTTTCGTTGTAATTACCAAAGCCGATGGCGAATAGCTCACCAAGTTCACCCATAGCTTGTTGTAATTTTTTGGCTGCTTCTTGTGTTTGAGCTAACTCCTCTTCACTTGCATGGTCTCCGTTGGTATCAACTAAACTTAATGATCCGACACCAATCCAAGAGTTACCGACTTTTATTTGTAAATCGGGTAATCTGATAATTTCACCGTTTCCTGCTTCACTTTGTACGAGACGGAAAGTCATACCACTGGCTTCATCTATCCAGGTGTAACCATCGGCACCATTGGCGATATCTTCTTGGGTGTTGAGTTGTTGTCCGTCAGTATCTACTGTACCGCTAAAGTTTGTTGTTTCCACTTCAATAGTAGGCGACGTGTCACCCTTTTTGAAGAAAACAGTATTTTCTTCACCTGCTTCAACCACAGGTTTTCCGATAAAAGATCCGCTGCTATTTGTTCCGGGAGTAACGGTTACTATGCCGTTATACCATGTATCCCCACTTCCTGACGTTCCGTTATCGCTAACACAAGTTATATATTCTCCGTCTGCATTTTGATAAATAGAGTAGCCATCGTTTGCATAGCCCGGATTGTTGTAGTCAAATATAGTTGTTTCAACTACAGTATAGCGTATCCCGTCAACGGTAACAGAGGTTATGGCATCTTGATCGTAGTTTACTACATCGTTCACAGCATATGTTGGGGAACCGTCTGTCATAAAAATGGTGAAATTTTTTGTGCTTGTACCATCAACATCACCAAGGCCATTAAACCAAGCGGTGGCTGTGTCTAAGGCCATTTCCATGTTGGTACCGCCAAGCCCTTTAGACTCCCAAGTGACAGAACTTAAAGCGTCGTGAATGGATTCTTCACTGCTAAGATCGTTACTGTTTAAACTCAGTTCAACTTGAGCACCCTCGTTGTAATCAATAAGATATAAATTGACATTGACTCCACCCTCGCTAAGGGTGTCAAGATCCATACCTAAGTCACTGAGAGCTTTTTCGATGGCATCCATTGCAGTTGCAGACATACTGCCTGAACTGTCTACAATAACCGCAAGGTTGAGTGTCACAGGTTCGGTATCTTGTGCAGTATCCAAAATCAAATCGCCGGTGACGGCATCGATATTAAGGGTGAAGTCTGCACTTGAGGTGTCGCCATCTCCGTCTTCTACGGTATATTTAAACTCAAAGCTTTGGTCAGTTACTATAGAGTTATTGGAATTGGGGGTAAAGGTGTAGGAGCCATTCGAATTAAATTCCATGGTTCCAGCGTCCGAAGTAAACTTCATGGGATTGCTTGGGTCTGTAGTCCATCCCTCAGGAGCTTTAACCTCGATAACAGCACCACCTTCAGCCCAACCGTCAGCACCTGATTCATCATTTGTGAGCAGATTTCCACTTTTTGGGGTATCCCCCTCACTTGTGTTTAGTGTGTCGTCTTTGGCTACAGCAACATCGTCCACAATTTGTGCTTGAATAGCATTTTCTGCCGAACTTGTGTCTCCATTAGTGTCGGTTACAGAAATATCAAAACTATCGGTTACTTGGTCGCTGTTGTAAGCTTTGTCAGTCCCGTAGTCTTTGTTATGCTCCATGGAAGTTTCGGTTTGGGTATACTCATAATTTACAGTGTAGGTTCCATCCGGACTCTGTGTTATGGAAACATTGTCAATATGGCCTAAATCTCCTTTTACCACGCCTGATTCATTGCTTGGAGTGAGACTACCGTCATTATTAACCGTAAAAGTAACAGCGCTTTCCCCTTGTCCGATGGTAAAGCTTTTTACACCGTCTTCGGACGTAATAACAAAAGAGCCTTCTGATGTTGCAGTAGCGTTCTTTGGTGTTAAGCTACTTGCATCCCCACCAACAGCCGCATCGTATGTGGTTACGGTTGAAGACGTTGCGTCGGCATCGGCAAAACTGATAGTGGGAGCTTCGGCTGTAAAGGTGTGTTTTACACTGTCACCGTCACCATCTTTAAATATAAGCTCTTTATCGTTGGCATCCGCTTTGTAGGTCACAGTCCAGTTCGTGTTGTCGGTGCTGGTCATGGTCACATCACCCAAAATAATGGTATGTGTTTCTGTGCTTTCGTCGAAACTATATTCGGTTGTAACACCATTTATTGGGTTGAATGGCTCCCATTTGCCATCGTTCCATTGCATACCAACGGCAAGAGTACCGACTGAGCTTTCGGGAGAAATGATTTTAGCTCCCTCCATATCTGCACCAAAGTTAATTTCAATTTCGGCAGAGGCTATGCCATCGGTTACGGTTGCTGTGGTAACGCCTGTTTCTCCGTCAAGTTCATCACCGATAAGAACAGGGCCATCATCTCTAACTGTAATGTCAACCTCTACATCAAATTTATTTCCATCGGCATCCTGTAAAGTTACGAAAACTTTACCGCCATCGCTAGATTCGTTGTGGTCATTGGTGTCGGTGTGAGTTACATTATCTTTTAATGTTATTGTCAGGTCACCGTTTTCATATTTTACATTGTAAAGTGTTGAGTCATAGCCATCAACCCCAATGATAGTATAGCCGTCAGGCGCGTTCCATATGGCAGTTTCAGAGTCTGTATTGGCTTCTGTACCTGAGTCCATACCGCTTTCATCAAGAGTGACGTGTCCGACGGAACCTTCAAACTCAAGATTTTCGAAATTATCGGTTTCGGAAGTATCGTTATCTGTATCTTTTATGGAAACGGTTGCTCCTTCAGGTGCTTGAAAGTCTACACTACTTTCGCCTTTTGGAATAGTGAGTTCTTGTTCAACGCCATCCACAACAACGGTGATGGTCAAATCGGTTTTGGTGTTTGTACTGAGATCTAAAGTATAGGTTGTTTTACCGTCTTCGGTTTTCCCGGAGTCAAGAGAAAGCGTTGTGGTGTCGGCATCGTCTGTGATGGTTACCTTATTTGCGGTATTATCATAGTCCACATCTTCATAGTTTCCGCCCTTGTGGCCTGTAATGGTTGGGGCAATGTTTGAATCGCCGTCAACATAGGCGTTATCCGCACGCACATCTACTTCAAAAGTAGCACTTGTTTGCCCTTCTTTTATGGTAACATTTTGCTTTTCGCCATTAACAGTGATTTCAACGGTCAAATCAGTTTGTGGTGCGTTATCGACACTGACAGTATATTCTACACTTGTAGCATTTTCGTCTACATTGTCAGGTGCTGTTAATGTAATGGTTGTGGTGTCAATGCTGTCTTCGAGTGTTTCGGTGGCACTGCTTCCTTCAAAGCTTTCGTATTGACTGCCATCATTATTGGTAACGCCTGTCACTTCGACTTTGATTTCATCACTGTCTTTGAAAACGTCGGAAAAATCAACGCCATTATCTTCGAAGTCATAGGTAAACGTGCCTTGCCCTGTGGCGCCGTCAATGTCAACTTCAACTTCAAAAGGTTCTTTTCCCGGTAGGGTAACGGTAACCGTTGCTTTACCGTCGGTATACTCATCGGCTTCGTTATCAAGTTGAACCGTAAATTCAAGTTGTGTTGCGTCTTCGTCCATTGGAGTAATGGTGACACTTGAAGTTGTGGGATTAAGAAGTTCAATATCGTTGCCGACAGGGGCTTGTCCGTCATTGTTGTCTTGGCTTCCGTCTCGATCTTCAAAATCTACACTTCTTGTGCCTTGAGGGATATCAAGACCACCAAGATAATCAATACCGTCTATAAGATTTGCACCCGCGCCTGCGTCATAGAAAGCACCATCGGCCACAGGTGTAACAGTCGCAGGACCGGCCGCAGGCATAAGATCCGTTGCATCTAAAGCAGCAAAGAAAGTTTCACCGTCAATTTCAATTCCTTCAATATTGAAGGTAGGCATGTTATCTGAATTGAACGTATTATAAAAATTGTTAAGGGAAATGGTGCTTCCGTCAACAAATTCAAGGCTCAAATCATCACCGATACGATTGAGAGACACATCGCTTGTTGGGAAATCAAAAATAATAGTATCATTTGCTTGAGGGATTTGAACTAGTTGGGTTCCTGCTGCAGGCTTTGCAAGGGTAATCGCCATAATAACCTCTTTTAAGGTAAAATTTCTAAGGATTTAAATAGAAAACACAAACGACCCCACATCATTCTGCAAATTATTAAAGGCAGACTTGATAAAAGGCAACACTAGAAATCACAGTAATGCGTGATTAATGAAAGTATGGTGATGTTTGCGCCCAAAAATCTACTTTTTATTGCAAGTAGGCTTGGACATGCTCCACTTATTAACCCAGTGGAACATATGGTGAATTGAGGCGATTTTAGTCATTTAATACACATTCATAATTCATTAAACTTAAATCTTTTTCCCTCAACGGAACACTTACTCATTCATGAGGGGGATTCTTGCTTGCGAATCCATCCATGAACAACTTTTGCTTATAAACCCAACAAAAGTTTTGGCGTAATCTTCATCGAAATATGTTACGAAATCTTTGTAGAGATGTCAATTATTTAAGTTGATTGCCATATTTTTTTTGCGTGTGAATCTCATTTTTTTTGGGGGGGCGCTCCTCATACTCCCACCAATGGTAATCATTCCCTTTGGAAACCCCGTAAGTTTTTTTACTTGCCAATGCAAGTAAAAAGTAAAAAAACATTGTTGAAGGGGGGTGGAGAAAATCATTTCCTCCCAAGAAATAACAAATCGGAATGACGTTGGCAAAATGAGAGCTTTTGATAATTTTCTTGTGTATTACACTATATAATGCTATATTATCAAAACTTAAATAATAACATATAATATGTATTAACTTTTAGTTTGTGTTCTAATTTTTAATGTCGACATTTGCTCACCAATTGCCAATCATCACGCAAGACAGATGACATAAATTATGGCAATGGGCTTTATTCACGTAATATTTGGAGTTAATCATGCTAAAATTGAAATTTCGTAAGTTTTGTTTTATTTGTGCCCTTGCCTTTAGTATTGTTTCCCCATTCAATGCTTTTGCCAAAGAAAAAGTTATTTTAGATGCTGATATGGTAGACGCTTTTGATGATGGGATTGCAATGCTTATGTTGGCGACTTCCCCAAAAGTTGATTTACTCGGTGTTACGACAGTTGCCGGTAACTCATGGGCAGAAGCAGGTACGGCCTCCGCTCTTTATCAGCTTGAAATTGCAGGGAAGTCTGATATTCCTGTTTATATGGGTGCCCAATTTCCGTTTCGTGCCGGTCGACACGAAAACATGGACTCTGAAAGAAAGCTTAATGGTGTCGGGCACGATGTTTGGTTAGGTTCTTTTGGGATCCCCCAACCTAAAAGTTGGCAAGAATTTTATAAAATAAATTATGGTAAAGCGGTGAGTGAGCCCCAAAGTCAAAACGCCGTGGATTTTATCATTGATACTGTGCGTAAATATCCAAATGAAGTCACTATTGCCGCCATCGGTCCTTGTACCAACCTTGCTATGGCCATCAGAAAAGCTCCTGATATTATCCCCCGTGTGAAGCGTGTAATTTATATGGGAGGAGCTTTCTTCCAAAACGGAAACGTAACGCCCGCGGCGGAATTTAACTGGTGGTTTGACCCCGAATCAACTCGTATGGCTGTGCGCGCTCCTTTTAAAGAGCAAATTGTTGTGGGACTTGATGTTGCTGAAGATATTGAATTTGAAAAGCCCCAATACGATCGCTTTATCAAAACCCTTGATAATAACGCTCTTGGCAAATTATTGGAACGTTCCCACGTAGGCGCAAGCTTTAAAGCAAATCCGGAATTTAGTCATTTTGTTTGGGATGTGATTGTTTCCGCTATTATCATTAATCCTGAAATTATCAAAGAAGAAGTAACACAATTTATCGATATTAACGACCAGTTCGGTTTGTCCTACGGGCAATCTTTGGCTTTCCCAAAGACCGGACCGGTAGGTTCACAGCAAGCCAGAATTATTTTAGAAATCGATGAGGATGGTTTCTGGAATATGGTCAACGACATGGCGTATTGGAAAACTATTGTAAAATAAGTTTAGTTTAGTTTTGTTTTGTTTTTTTATTTTTGCGGGGGGAAAACTTTTGTGAACAAAAGTCTTTCCCCCCGCACCCCCCTTTCAAAAAACTTTAATATTTACGAGTGAATTTTAAAATAAAAGTAAGGGGAGGATTATAAAAAATCCTCCCCTTAAAATA
>CAYJHY010000086.1:0-7589 GCA_964369875.1 uncultured Mailhella sp. | reverse complement strand
TTCACCAAAGAAGAACAGCGTCCCGTACATAGAGAAGCCGCTGAAAATGTGCTTAGATTTGTCGATGAACATTACGAAAAAGCGGATATGATTGTCCTTGACGAATGTCTTTATGCTTTGCGCTCAAAGCTTATCACTCAAGAAGAAGTTGAAGTTATTATCGAGAAATGCAAAGAAAAGCACTTGGTTCTTTCTGGCCGAGATGCCCCTGCTTGGCTTATAGAAAAAGCCGATACCGTTTCCGAAATAAATGAAGTGAAGCACGCTTGCAAGGCAGGAATTCCCGCCACCAAAGGTATCGAGTTTTAATTTTTTTATTTTTTTGTTGGGAGAGGGAAAACCCCTTTTGTGTACAAAAGGGAGTTTTCCCCCTCCCAAACCCTCCCCCTTTCCCTAAAAAACTTTAATATTAAGAAAGCATATCTCTTATATACAAGTCTGCAAAAATCAAAAGCTACAAAAAATGACAATTTGTGCATTTTTTGTAGCTTTTTTTTATTATTTTTTTCAATATTGACTATTTAAAAAGAAATTGCGAAGATATTTGGTTTTTAAGGAAGGGGGAGTTTGAGGGGGAAAAATCATTTTGTCCACAAAATGGGGTTTCCCCCTCAAATATAACTACTTCATATCATCATTTTCTTCATCTTTGAAGGTTTCATAAATTACTTTTACTGTGTCTTCAATGTCTAAGAAGGCTTGAACAACTTCAGGGTCAAAGTGACTGCCTGAGCTTTGTTTGAGAAGATCTATAGCATCTTCCCATGTCCATTCATCTTTGTAGCAACGCTTTGAAATAAGAGCGTCAAAAACATCGGCAACTGCCACAATACGCGCTTCCAAGGGAATATTTTCTCCGCTTAGGATATCATACTCATCTGAGCCGACATATCCTGTGCCGTCCCACTTTTGATGGTGATGGGTGGCTATGCTTTTGGCTAGATCGTCAGTGGTATCAAGGGTACTCTTGAAAATTTCACCACCGAGATAGGCATGCTTTTGCATGATTTTATATTCTTCCGCGGTGAGTTTGCCGGGCTTCTTAAGGATTTCTTTTGGAACGCCTACTTTTCCGACGTCATGAAGCTTGGCAGCCAAGCGAATTTGCCCTCGAATAGTGTGTCTTTGATCGACATCAAGGTCAAGCGTTTCTGCAATATACGTGTAAAGTTCTGCTGTAACAGCACTTACCCTTTCTACGTGCGCCCCTGTTTCACTTGGGTCATGCAAAGTCACAATTCTTTGCAAGCGTAAAACCATTTCTTCTACAAGTTTTGCTCTTTCAATGGCATTGACTGCAAGAGTTGACAAAATATCAATGTGTAAATCAAGAGTATTTGGAAAGGGAACAGATTCACCTCTTTCTTTTCTGTTGATAAGCTGTAAAACACCAAGCAATTGTCCGCTGTGCCCAAGAAGAGGCATACAGTATACGGAAACGGTATGGTAATTGGTGGCTTTATCAAAGGCTTCGTTGAAATAAAAAGGATAGTCCGAAGGGAAATTACGCACATCGTGCAAACTCAAACTTTGCTTTGTGTATGCACAATAGCCTGCAATGGAGTTTGTAGCAATAGGTATACGTGTGTTTGAATATGCGTACTTGCTGGACTTATCTGCGGGGAACAGCTTATCATTATGGGTATAGGCAAAAACAAGTTCATTACCTTCCACCAAATAAACTGTGCCGGCTTCGGCAAAAGACATCCGCCTTGCTTCATAAAGGATACGATCCAAAATAATGTAGGTGTCTGTATATTTCAACAGTTCGTGGGAAAAGTTGTTGAGCCACTCAAGCGTGTTAACAATGGGAACAAAGTCTAGTATTTCAGTTGGAAATTCCGGATTATAACGCAGATTTTCTTTAGCAAAGCTAAGTTTAACGTCATAAATCTGAGAAAGATTACTAAATTCCCTTGCGAGTGTATCAAGCTCAGTGTCAGTGCGATGGATATTATGGTGAGTACAAACAATATGCTTGACGGCAGTGTCTTTAACCACTTCAAACCAAAACCCCATGGCAGTATGACCCCAACCTATATGGTCATAGTATTCATCTTCGGTAAAATAAGCATCGACAAAAGCAATTGATACATTTTTAAGGATTTTTTTAACTTTATTGGTTTCTTCGATTTTTTCCGGAGAAATTTCGACATCGGTTAAAATAGCAATGGATGAATTGGAAGCGTCGGAATCGGTAAGAACAAAACCATGACATACACCCACGTGCGGAACAAGCGGGCTTTCAATGGTGATGCTGCCGATTTCAACTTTTTTTTCTTCACTCAGCTCATGTACAGTAAGCTGGCAACGCAGATGCTCAGCCTTAAGGGGGAAGAAAATCCCGTTAAAAAAGGTATCTAAGAGTTGATGTTGGCCTTTAGGTAAATAAAGATGTATTTTCCATTTTGGATTGTGCAAAGCTTTTAAAAAGCTTAAACCACAGACATGGTCTAAATGCCAATGGGAAATAAAAAGATGTAGAATGCCTTCATCGGGTAATTCATTTCCAAGCTGGACAATACCTGTTCCTGCGTCAATAATAATAAATTCCGGATAATCTTGTATGACTTCAAAACATATGGTGTTTCCGCCATATTCTAATTTATTATACTGAACGGTACTGCAAGAACCGCGTGTACCTCTTGTTTTAATAAACATTGATGTGTTCCTATATCCTTATTTAGTGGAAAAATTCCAAATATTTGTCCAAGTTTCAGGATCAGACTTTTTTAGCTCGAAACAAAAACTGTGAAATGCTTGATAGAGTTTGTTATTTGTATATTTTTCTAACATGTCTTCAAACTTTTGTATCACTTCATCCAGTAATACTATATTTCTTTCAAAAACACAAGTATTATACAAGGCATATGCCTGTAAATATTCTTCTGTCTCTTGACTCCTAAGAGTTTTTTCTTTTTGGGTGAGAACAGTATAAATGGCTATGGCTTCTTTTTTGCCTTTTACTGTAATATTTCCAATGGGTATAACATCCCCATCATATAAATTCTTGGTGTTTTCACTGATAATCATACGTAAGCCAAGTTGTGAACAAAGCCCTTCAAGCCTTGAGGTGAGGTTTACATTATCGCCGATAACGGTGTATGAGGTGAGGTTTTCACTTCCCATATTACCTGCGTAAGCTGCCCCTGTGTGTATGCCTATGCCCATATCAAGAAGAATATTATATTTTTCGTTAATTTCTTGATTGATAATCTCCAATCGATCGAGCATGGCAAGACCTGTTTGTACCGCTTTTGTGGGGTGATTGTCAATTGTTAGAGGAGCATTCCAAAAAGCCATAATGGCGTCACCGATAAACTTATCAAGTGTGCCTTCATGTTCTTTTACCAATGAGGTCATGGGGGTGAAATAACTATTGAGCATGGAAACTACTTCTGTTGGAGCTAGCTTTTCGCTCATGGAAGTAAAACCGCGTAAATCTGTAAACATAATAGTAACTTCTCTTTGTTCGCCGTATAAACTTTGATCCCCTTTTTCAAGCATTTGGCTAATAACTTCGGGAGAAACATAACGACCGAACATATTGCGAAGTTTCTTTTTTTCTTTTTCTTCCCACCAGAATCTGAAAATAGTGATGCTCATGGCAAGAAGAAGAAGTTCTAAGCTAAACCAAAGAGGAGAAACAAAATAATTTTGCGTGAAAAGATACCATGAGGAGCCAAAAGAAGAAGCAATAAAAAGAAATATGGTTGTAATGGTATAGGAAGAACGTATTTTTGCAAACAAAAAGGTAAAAATGAGGCCTGCTATAAGAATAAGGAGGAGTTGCGCACCCTGAGTCCAGTTTGGGACAGAAAGAAAGTTTTGTGATAAAATAGCATCGATAATAGTAGCATGGATTTCAACCCCGGGGTAAACCAGATCGAGAGGGGTTGAACGAAGGTCTAATAATCCCGGGCTCGATGTTCCTATAAGAACAATTTTACCTTGTAGATTTTCTGTGGGAACTTTTTTATTAAGTATATCCGCGGCAGAGTAGTAAGGATAGGTTTTCCCCGGACCTTTAAAAGGTACATAGAAAAAACCATTACGGCTAATGGGGACATTGAGGGTTTTACCGATTCTTAAATCTGTGAGTCCAATATGATCGCTCAAAATATCCAGATTTTTTATTTTAGCCGCGGCCATAATGGCTTGAACCGAAAGAGGAGGGATAAGAACCCCGTCAAGGTTTGCAATCATAGGCACACGACGCACAGTGCCGTCGGCATCGGGTTGAACATTAAAGAAGCCAATGGAACCATTTTTAGCAATTTCTTCTAAAGGTAAAGTGATACTTGACGCTTTTTCGATAACATCCATGGGGGCAATGGTTTCGGGGCGTTTTATAGCCACACTCTTGGGTGTGATTTGTCTGAGAAATTTTTTAAAAGCCCTTATTTCTTCTCTTGTTGCATTCTCACCTAAAAGAGCATTTCCTTGTGAATTTGTGGAGAAATCCAGATATGTTCCGAGAACAACAGGTTTATTTTTTATGCTGTTTGCAAAATAGATGTCATTGTTTTGAAATTGTTCGGGGAGTTGTTCTAAATCTAAATCAATATTATAACGCTTGTGCAAATCTTCCTTTAAAAGAATAGGGGACGTGCGGTCAGGCTCAGACAAAACAATATCGAGGGTGACCGAAAGCGCGCCTGCATCGAGCAAGTTATTGATTAGCTCAGCCATAAGATTTCTATTCCAAGGCCATTGACCAACTTCCTTTAAGCTTTTTTCATCAATATCAACAATGATAGGCACAGGGTGCACTTTTCCATTAGCTTCCAATGCCAAAAAATGGTCATAAATACTATAATCCAGTTGTTGTAGGGCAACAGGGGGGAAGCGATAAGTCGTAACCATAAGGGCTGTAATAATAAAACCTATACAGCTGATATATAAAATATACTGAAAGCGTTTTGTAAATGAAAAAAACTTCATAAATTAACTTCCTTTATTTGATTGTAATTTTTTTATTGAAGGGGAAAACCCTATTTTTGAGGCAAAAATAAGGTTTTCCCCCTCAAACTCCCCCTTTCCTGAAAAACCAACATAACCTATCTAAAGTCATACATTGTATCTTTACACTCATAGGTTGTGCTAAAATTGTGCGGTATAAATAATCATCAAACGTTTTATGAAAACTTTAATTAGATAAACTATACTATTAAATATTAAAGTTTTTTGAAGGGGGTTTGGGGGAAAATTTTTTACAAAAAATTTTCCCCCAAAAAATAAAACTAAAAAAAACAAAAATAAAAACAAAAACTATCGTTCTGTAAAAGCGTTTTGGGTTGATTTTATCAAGGGTTTGAGTAGGAAGTTGAGAATAGATTTTTTACCTGTGATAATATCTACTTGTGCAAGCATGCCCGGGAGGATAGGGAGATTTTGATTTTCTTTGCCAAGTGTGTTTGCGTGAGTTTTTATTTTAACGGCATAGTAAACGGTGCCGTCTTGGTCTTCTAAGGTGTCGGCTGAAATGTGGTCTACGACGCCTTCAAGGGCGCCGTAAATGGAAAAATCATAGGCAGATAATTTTACAATGGCCTTTTGTCCGTTGTAAATAAAGGCTATGTCCACTGGATTTATTTTTGCTTCCACGATGAGTTCATCGGTTAATGGGACAATTTCCATAATAGCTTCGGCGGGGCGTACAACTCCGCCGAGGGTGTTAATGAATATTGTGTTGACAATGCCATTTACAGGGGATTTTATGTCGGTACGTATAAGCCTGTCTCCACCTGCTTTTAGATTTTCTCTTAACGATGTGAGCTCTGCTTCCAAAGTATTGATTTGTGTACGGTGGGTGGTGGCTTGTTCGGCCTTGTGGGCGACAACTCTGTTTTCTACGTCTTGCAGTTCGGTGTAGAGGCGTGGCAAGCTATATTCGAGCACGGATAATTCTGAAGAAATTTCTTGAACCCTTTGTTCTAAGTTTACAAAATCGATCTCTGAGTACGCCCTTTGAGCAAGGAGAGGTGCCGCAAGATTTCTTTGTTTTTGTGCAAGTTCAAGGCTTTTGGAAAGTTGTTTTTTAAGCTCTTCCTGTTCTGCGAGTTCTTGATTTTTTAATGTTTTTTGATTGAGTAAGATGTTGAGTTCCGCAAGGTCTTGGTTTCGTTCGGCTTGTAACAGAGCATCACTTCTGCTTATAAGATTTGGATTTATTTCAAGCTCTTGAGGATACGTTGCCTCGCTTCCGTCTATGCGCGCTTCAAGTCTGGCAATGGCCGCCATATTTTCATACACTTTTGCAAGGGTATCTTGATAAATACTGGCTGCTTGAACATTTTCAAGGCGAGCGAGTAAGTCGTCTTGATTGACTTTTTGCCCTTCACGTACTGCAATTTCGCTCAAAATTCCCCCTTCGAGGTTTTGGATAATTTGCACTCTTTGTGAAGGAACAACTTGCCCCATTCCCCGACTGATTTCATCTACTTTCGCAAAGTATGCCCAGATAAGAAAAAGGGAAAAAATTGCGACAATTGCCCATAATATAAGATTAGCTTTTTTAGAGCTTTTTGTGTTAAATTCAGGCATGGAATTAACAAGTAATGAATTATTTTCTTTTTCCATAACAGTACCACATCGTATATTTTTAATTAATTTTTAGGAGGGGAGGAAGCAACTTCAACATCAATTTTTCTTTTTACAGTGGGACTTGAAGACATAATAGCCTTTCCGTTGTTTAAGATAATAGCTCTTGAAGTAAGATGGAGCAGGGCTTGCCTGTGAGAAGAAATAAGTACGGTGCAATCCTTGAAGGCGTATTGCGCTCTTTCGATAAAGCGTAACTCACTTTGAGAGTCAAGGGCTGCGGTTGGTTCGTCAAGGAGTAAAATTTGAGGCTTACGTAAGATGGTTCGCGCAAGGGCTACGGCTTGACGTTGACCACCCGATAACTTGTGTCCTCGTTCTCCGATATCTGTTAGTAATCCTTTAGAAAGGTTTTTACTAAAATCAAGCACACCCGCAATTTCGGCCGCTTGTTTTATGTGGTGAGGAGAAATACCCTTCATGCCAAGGCTTATGTTTTCCATAAGTGTTCCTGAAAAAAGAAAAGGGTCTTGTGCCAAATAGCCTATATGGCTTCGTAAAAGATAGGTATGGAGATGATTTATATCAATATCATCAAGGAAAATTCGTCCTTGTTTGGGCTCATAAAGACCCATAATCAGCTTAAAGAGAGTAGATTTACCGCTACCACTCCCCCCTAAAATAGCCACTTTTTCACCGGCTTTGATATCAAAGGAAATATTATTAAAAACAAGTTCAGAATTTTCGGGATAACTAAAGCTCAGGTTTTCAATTTTTAGCGAGTTGGCCGTCGCAGTCGCATTTCCAATAGTCGTACTGGATTGTTCAGTATTTTCTGTTTCAAGCGCCATGAGCATATCTAGGTTGCGCATGGTAGATTTTGTTTTTTGAAGATTAAGTAAAATTGAAGTCATTTGCATAAATGACGCGATAATACGACCAAACAAAATAACGCAAGCAATAAGTCCACCCATACTCATAGCCTGTGCAGATATAAGATAGGCACCGGCAATAATAATGGCCACATTGGAAAGGGAAGCCACAAG
>CAYJHY010000085.1:0-7652 GCA_964369875.1 uncultured Mailhella sp. | reverse complement strand
AAAGGGGTTTTCCCCCTCCCAACAAAAAAAATTATACTTGGGCATTAATCCAAGTCATAGCTTCTTGTAAATCGAGTGTTCCTTCATAGATAGCACGACCGGAAACAATACCTTCCAAGTTAGCTTCTTTGGAAAGAGGGTAAAGTCTTTTCACGCTTTCCATGGTTGAAACTCCACCGGCGGCAATAAGCGGAAGGGGAGATAGTTTGGTGAGGCGTGTTATTTCTTCAAAATTCACTTCGCTGTGCATACCGTCTCTTTCAATATCGGTATAAATCACAAAGGCAGCTCCTGCGTCTGCCATTTGCGGAAGAATTTCATCAATAGTTTTGCCTGAATCCTGAACCCAACCACGGCTTTTAAGTTTTCTGTCCATAACATCAAGAGAAACTCCGACTTTATTGGGATATTTTTGACAGATAGCTTTGAAAAGTTCAGGGTTTTCAAGAGCCATCGTACCGATAATAATACGGGTTACTCCGAGGCCTAACCAAAAATCAGCAATAGCTTCCGTGCGAATTCCTCCACCAAGTTGTACAGGAATATCAAGCTTTGCACAGATTTCTTTGACAATGTCACCGTTGTTGCTTTGTCCGTCAAAGGCGCCGTCAAGGTCGATAAGATGTAAATAATTTGCTCCAAGCTCTTGCCAGTGCAACGCCATGCTGACGGGATCTTCTGAAAAAACGGAAACCTCGTTGGCTTTGCCTTGTTTTAAACGCACGGCTTGCCCATTCTTCAAATCTACTGCTGGAAAAATAATCACTGTAACCTCTGATATTTTGTTGAACGTTAAAAGGATTGTCTATAATTTAAAATCGCGAATGGCTTTATCGATGGCTTCTTTGACAAATTCTACCACATACATTCTTTGCCTGCGGGTAGCGCCATCATTTTCACTGCCTTTGTCATTAATATAAGTGAGTTCTCTGTAGTGAGATCTTTCTTGTAGATAGCCGTCAAGGGATTCGTTTTCTGGGTGAACTGCTTTAATTAAGTATATATCACTTATTAGCCTCGCAGGACTGCGAACATATCTTGCATCGCCTCTGAGTTCTTCAATGTCAAGAATTTGTGGTACGATAATGTAATCAGCATTATGCTTTTGGGCGATTTGTGCCCATGAACTCAAAACATTGGAACGTCCCTTAGAATCTTTTTGGATTGCAATTTTCAAATCTGCGTTTGTCAAGAAAATGAAATTACGTTCACTTTCTTTTAGCTTTTGATTGAGCATTTCAGAAAAAATTCCGGCACTGGCTCCGTCTAAGGTGTTTTGCTCATCTGGAAGATAGCCTGCTAAAAGCTGTCCTTCATAAACGGGTTGATTAAAAGGCGCTACAGCAATAGTGACCGCTTGGGGAAGCTTGGCTACCTCAGGTTTTTTACTACAGGCAAATAAAAGCAGGCTACAAAGGCAAAGGCATAGATACTTTACAGGAAGATATTTTTTATTTTTCATCGGTGTCTGTCCTTTTTAAGATAATTTCAATGTGTAGAATAAATCCTTAGATGAGAATCTATTTTTTGAGGGAAATTGATTTTCCTCAAGCCCTTCATTATTTTTTTTTACTTACTTTGGTAAGTAAAAAAAAATTATGGGGTTCCCAAAGAGAATTATTCCCTTTGGTGGTGAGTTTGAGGGGGGAAACCCCTCAAATAAGATTCGCGTGTGTCTTTATAGGTCTAAACTACCTTTTGTACTGGAAGTTTGGCTATTGGATACCGTTATTGCTTGCTTAAGTGCTCTGCCAAAACCTTTGGCAACCGACTCAAGCAAGTGGTGGCCGTTTTTACCGTATAAAAATTGGATATGAAGATTAATTTTTGCGGAACTGACAAAGGCTTTGTAAAATTCACGCCATATATCCTTTTCATCTCTTGCGATGACAGGAGGAAGAAGTTCATCCCCACGCCATTCGAGCCAAGGCCTGCCTGAAATATCAATACAGACTTCGGTGAGCGCTTCATCCATGGGCACTTTGGCAAGGCCGAGACGCTCAATTCCTTTGGCGTTATTGAGAGAACTTATGGCTGTGCGGAATGCAGAACCAAGAGCTAAGCCAACATCTTCAATGGTATGGTGACTGTCAATATGCGTGTCGCCCTTGGCTTCAACGGTCAAATCAAAGCCTGCCCAAAAGGCCGTAAGCGTGAGCATATGATCAAAAAAGCCCAGACCGGTATTTATATTTGTTTTTCCGGTCCCATCAAGATTTAATTGCAAATTAATTTGAGTTTCTAGGGTGTGACGGGATAAACTTGCTTCTCTTTGTGTGTGTGCGGTATTCATATCTGTCTCTTATTGGAAGTTGTTGATACTGTCATCGGTTTCGTTTGAATCATCGCCGTTTTCTTTAGTATCGTTTTTTTCGGCGTCATGCTTGTCTCTTCTGCCACGAGCAACTTTAGCTACATAAATGCTGACTTCATAAAGAATCAGCATGGGTAAAGCCATAAGGGTTTGGGAAAAAACATCGGGTGGTGTAAGGATTGCTGCAATGATAAAAATTGCTAATATAGCGTATTTTCTATGTTTTTTCATGCCTTCTGCGGTAATGATACGTAATTTTGCCATAAAATAAGCAAAGAGCGGCATTTCAAAAACAAGACCGAAGGCAATAATGAGTTTTAAGGCAAAACTCAAATATTCTTCAACGCTTATCATGGGGATAATTGTTTCACTGGTGAAGCCGAGGAAGAACTTAAAAGCAATGGGGAATACCATAAAATAACAAAATGCGGCGCCTGCAATAAAGAAAAAGGCAGAACATAACGCAAGGGGGATAAGCGCGTTTTGTTCTTCTTTATAAAGACCCGGGGCAATGAAGGCCCATACTTGATAGAAAGTAAGAGGGGTTGTGCCGATAATGGAAAGCATTATGGACACTTTTAGGTAGGTGAAAAATGCACCTTGGGGAGAGGTGTAAATAAGGGTACTTCCTTCAGGAAGTTGACTTGTGAGCGGCAACGCCAAATAGGCATAAGCCAACTCTGAAACACCGTAAAAGCCAAAAAATCCGATTAATATAATAACGACTATCCTTGTGAGGCGACGGCGAAGCTCGGAAAGGTGATCCAAGATTCCCATAGGTTCTTCCTCTTCGGCATGGGTGGCTTTTTCTTTTTTATAGGCTTCGGAAGGAGGGGTGAAGATTTCCTCTTGTTCTTCCTCTTCTTGCTTATGTTCTTCTTTTTTAGTGACGGTGTCGTCTTCAGCTTGGTTTTCTTGCTCTGCTTCGTTTGGTTCCGTAGGTTCAACGGATCGATCAGATTCCTCTTGCTCAGACACTTCGGGCATTACATCGTTTGTCATACTTGAATCTTGCTCTGAGTTCAATTCATTGGGTACTGTAGAAGAATCGCTGTTATCGGGCGTTGAAATTTGTTCATGGTTGTCAAATGTATCATCACTGCCGCCAACACTATTTTCTGCATGTATGCTACTTTCAAGTTCTTTGTTTTCCGTATCACTGGGAACACTACTTGAGATTTCATCTCCCTTTTCTTCGGATTTTGGTAAAGAATCTTGTGTCGGTTCATCTTTTAGAATGCGTGTTACTCGATGTTCTTCATCATCAAAGCTCATGTATATCTCCGATTTCGCAAATAGAAAATGCTTGGTAAAGTATATGAACAAACGTGACCACAAAGTGGCCACGTTTTGCTATAGGCAGATTTTTAAGAATCTATAGTTTTTTCAGAATTATTTTGTTCTTTTATTTTTGCGCTTTGTTCACTGACAAGGGTTTCTTGTTTTTTGCGCTTTTCCGCTTCTTCTTCCAAAGCTATTTCAGCGTTTAGTGTGCGCTGGAAGTCTTTAGAAACTCGCTGAAACTGCCCCATGGCTTTACCAAGGGTTTGCGCAAGCTTAGGCAGGTTTTTAGGTCCTAAGACCAAGAGTGCTACTACCAAAATAACAAGTAATTCTGTACTACCGATTCCAAACATATATTATTCCCATTCAATTGTGCTTGGTGGTTTTGGAGAAATATCCAATACCACGCGGTTTACACCACGTACTTCGTTGATGATGCGTGTAGACATTTTTGCCAAAACATCTTCGGGAACGCGTGACCAGTCAGCGGTCATAGCGTCAACACTGTCAACGATACGTAAAGCGATAACGCTTTCATAGGTACGTCCGTCACCCATAACACCGACAGTTTTGAGAGGAAGAAGCACGGCAAACCCTTGCCATACTTTTTCGTACCAACCGGAAGAACGGAGCTCTTCTTGTACAATAACATCTGCTTTACGCAAGATATCGAGACGCTCGGGGGTTACTTCACCGATAATGCGGATGGCAAGACCTGGGCCGGGGAAGGGGTGACGCCATAGTACGGAATGAGGAATACCAAGCTCTGCACCGACGGCACGTACTTCGTCTTTGAAAAGTTCACGCAATGGTTCGATAAGATCCATTTCCATTTGTTCGGGAAGTCCGCCCACGTTGTGATGGCTTTTGATAACGGCACTGGGGCCTTTATGGGAAACAGACTCAATCACATCGGGATAGAGTGTTCCTTGAGCAAGGAATTTCACACTTACACCGCTGGCTTTAATGGCATCCGCTTCTTCTTGGAAAACATCAATAAAGGTGTGACCGATAATTTTTCTTTTTTCTTCGGGATCTTCAACACCGACAAATTTGTCGAGGAAGAGTTTGCTGGCGTCAACATATTTGAGGTTTAGATCAAAATGTTCTTTGAGGTATTTGACAACTTCTTCACCTTCGTTTTGACGAAGAACACCATTGTTTACAAAAATACAGTGCAATCTATGGCCGATAGCTTTATTGAGAAGAACTGCCACAACGGTGGAGTCAACCCCGCCTGACAAGGCACAGATAACGTGTCCGTCGCCTACTTTTTCACGGCATTCTTCCACAACTCTTTCCGCAAAGTTGTGCATGTTCCAGTCAGCGGTGAGATTGGCGACTTTGAAAAGGAAGTTTCTGATCATAAGTTCGCCGTCTTGGCTATGGTGCACTTCGGGATGGAATTGCAAGGCATAGATTTTTTTCTCGGCATTGGCCATAGCGGCAATGGCAAGGGTAGGCGTTTTGGCGCAAACCTCAAAACCTTCGGGTGCTTTGCTTACTTTGTCACCGTGGCTCATCCAAACCTTGGAAGATTTGCTAAGGCCTGTCCAGAGGGCGCAGTCGTTTGAAATTTCGAGATCGGCAGGGCCGTATTCTCTGGTTTCTGACTGAGAAAGTTCGCCACCCAAATGCTTTGCTAAAAGTTGCATGCCGTAGCAGATACCAAGCACAGGCACATTAAGTTCTAAAAGTCCCATATCAAGCGCGGGGGCGTCTTCTTCACCAACACTGGCGGGGCCTCCTGATAAAATAATGGCATCGGGAGCAAGTTCACGAATTTTATCGATGCTGACTTGGCAAGGATGGATTTCTGAATAAACTCCTGCTTCACGCACACGACGTGCAATAAGCTGAGTAACCTGCGAACCGTAATCTATTATTATGACTTTAGACATTTTTATACCTTTTTTTGGGTGTGTCTGTTATTCCAAATGTTCTGATTTGAAATATATGACTGTATGTTTTACAGTATAGTATCATTTTTTGCAGAAAGCAATTTTGATGAATCGGCAATGATACTTTTGGCTGTTATTAATGTTAATCTTGTTTATTTGCTTTTTATCGGCTTAATGGTCGCCACGATAGTTCGGTGCTTCTTTGGTGATAATAACATCATGCACATGACTTTCACGCAGACCGGCAGAAGAAATTTCCACATACTGAGAATTTTGATACAAGTCATTGATGTCTTTTGCACCGAGGTAGCCCATACCTGAACGGAGTCCGCCCATAAGCTGATAAATAGTATCGGCTGCAGGACCTCTTGAAGGCACACGACCAACGATACCCTCAGGAACGAGTTTTTTGGATTTTTCTTGGAAATAACGATCGGAACTGCCTTGTTTCATGGCGTCGATAGAACCCATACCACGATAGGTTTTATAGGTACGTCCTTGATACAAAATGGTTTCACCGGGGGTTTCATCGGTACCTGCAAGCATGGAGCCTACCATGATACTGTTTGCACCAACGGCCAAAGCTTTCACGATATCACCGGAAAACTTAATTCCACCGTCGGCGATAAGACATTTGTCGGCTTCACGAGTAGCTCTTCCGGCTTCCAAAATTGCGGTGATTTGCGGAACGCCAACCCCTGCCACCACACGAGTGGTACAAATAGAACCGGGTCCGATACCTACTTTTACGGTGTCAACACCGGCTTTAATCAAAGCCTTTGCTCCTTCGTAAGTGGCAACGTTACCTGCAATAAGCTGTGCATGGGGGAAGCTTGAGCGCACCATGGCTGCGGCTTGTAAAATATTTTCGGAATGACCGTGAGCAGAGTCAAGCACAAGTACGTCTGCGCCTGCCGCCAAAAGTTCGCTTGAGCGTTCTTCGCATTCAGGACCGACACCGATGGCGCCACCAACTCTTAAACGGCCTTTGTCATCTTTACAAGAGTCAGGATACTTTTGTACTTTATCAATATCTTTCATGGTGATAAGGCCACGAAGCTTACGATTGTCATCAACAACGAGAAGTTTTTCAATACGGTGCTTATGCAGATGTTCTTTGGCTTCTTCAAGGGTAGTGCCCAAAGGAACGGTGACAAGATTATCTTTTGTCATCACTTCTCTGACCAAAGTAGCTGCAGGATTATTGATAAAACGCACGTCACGGTTAGTTAAAATACCAACCAAAATATTGTCTTTTTCTACAGGAAGTCCTGATACACGAAAATCTTTCATAAGGGAAAGAGCATGCTCTACAGTATCATCAGGTCCAACAGTTACAGGATCTAAAATCATACCGCTTTCAGACTTTTTAACTTTTTCAATTTCAAGACGTTGCGCGCTTATACTCATGTTCTTGTGAATAATCCCTATACCGCCACAACGAGCAATGGAAATAGCCATGCTGGCTTCTGTTACGGTGTCCATAGCTGCGGACAAAATTGGGATAGGAAGTTTTATGGACGGCGTGAGCCATGCAGAAACATCCACAAGATTGGGGGTAATGTTTGAATAAGCTGGCACGAGTAAAATATCATCAAAGGTTAATGCTTTGCCAAGTTGTGTTGCCATGCGGCTTCTCCCGTAGGTTTTGACTTTGCTTTTTTAGCAATGAATGAAAATCAATTAAATAAAAACGCTTAACAAGAGCCTTGGCGGCGGCAAGAGAAGCGTTGCTATTTTTGTGCTCATTTATGAGCACTTGTAGTGAAACAATGAGTTTAAATACCTTTTTTACCTTGCCTTTGTCAATCATATTATACACTTTTTTTGAAATTAATTGGGATTTAATTGTTATTTCTTTACAATAGGAAAAGTTTTGTACGTTGAATAATTCTTTTAAAAATTCTGTAGCTAAAACTTGACGAAATCGCACTTTTTTACTAAGGTGATTTACTTCATGTTTTATTTTTATCCTTTATGGACATCTGGAGAAGAATTTTGAGTACACCGACAAAAAAAGCAAAACCGATTAAACTTGCCTCCCATTCTGCGCACGTTCCTTATTTTATGCCTATGCTCGAAAGCTTTGCAGCGAAGGGCGAGCTTAACGAAGTTTTGAAAAACTGTGTGGCGAAATCTTGTGATATTTGGGA
>CAYJHY010000084.1:0-7739 GCA_964369875.1 uncultured Mailhella sp. | reverse complement strand
TACATTTTTATTGTACACATAACTTTCCATTTTTATTTTTACATGGAGGACAAATGTCTAATAAAGCCCTAACAAATGATTTTGAAGCCCTTTTGGGTAAAGAAAATGTTTTTTCTTCTGAAGAAGACAGACAAAGCTACGCATACGACTCCGCTGTACTACAGCAAGTTGTCCCATCTTTAGTAGTTCGACCTACCAATATAGAAGCCCTTGGTGCCACCGTAAAAAAACTCTATGACAACGGTATTCCCATGACTGTTCGTGGTGCGGGAACCAACCTTTCTGGGGGAACAATTCCCGACAGTACAGAAAGCGTAGTCATTCTAACCAACGCTTTAAACAAAATTATAGAAATTAACCGCGAAGATCTTTACGCTATCGTCGAGCCGGGTGTTGTAACTTCGCACTTTGCCGCAGAAGTAGCAAAAGCAGGTCTTTTCTATCCTCCCGATCCCGGTTCTCAAGCTGTGTCTACCATAGGTGGTAACATTGCCGAAAACGCAGGCGGTTTGCGAGGATTAAAATATGGCGTAACTAAAGACTATCTTATGGGTATTGACTTTTTTGATGCCACAGGTGAACGTGTAACTTCCGGTTCACGTACCATTAAGTGCGTAACAGGTTACAATCTTGCGGGTCTTATGGTTCAGTCCGAAGGCACCTTGGGCGTTATTTCTCAAGCAATTATGAAACTTGTGCCTCCGCCAAAAGCCAGCAAAGCTTTAATGGCAGTGTTTGATTCTATGCAAGATGCGGCGGAAGCTGTAGCCGGTATTATTGCTGCCCACGTAGTACCCTGTACTTTGGAATTCCTTGATAATAACACTATCGTACGTGTGGATGATTACACCAAAGCAGGACTTCCCCGTGATGCGGCCGCTATCCTTCTTATTGAAGTAGACGGACATCCTGCACAAGTTGCCGACGAAGCCGAAGCCGTGGAAAAAGTATTGAAGCAATGTAAAGCAACACAAATTCATGTAGCCAAAGATGCCGAAGAAAAAACAAAGCTTTGGGAAGCTCGCCGCATGGCTTTGCCTGTACTTGCTCGCTGTAAGCCTACTACTGTTTTAGAAGATGCCACTGTGCCTCGTTCAAAAATTCCAGCCATGATGCAAGAACTTAACCGTATTGCAACCAAGTATAAATTGGAAATAGGTACATTTGGCCACGCAGGTGACGGTAACTTACACCCCACTATTTTATGTGACAAACGTGACGTAGAAGAATTCCACCGTGTTGAAGAAGCTGTTGACGAAATTTTTGATGTAGCTCTCGGCCTTGGCGGCACCCTTTCAGGGGAACATGGTATTGGTACAGCTAAAGCAAAATGGCTTGAAAAAGAAACTTCTAAAGGTACCATTATGTTTTCACGTCGTTTGCGTAAAGCTCTCGATCCCAAAGGCTTACTTAACCCCACCAAACTCGTAAGTATTTAGGCTATGTTGCCCAATTATTTCTTTTGTATTTGTGGACTGCGTCAAACTCTTTTTTTGCTCAGGTCATGTACGTTTTATGTACACTCCCATCGCAAAAAACTCGTTTTCCTTGCCAAAATTCAAAATTAATTTAATTGGGAAACACACCCAAGTGATAAAGGAAAAAATCGTGAAAGATTTACAACAATTAGCTGATCAGCTTATGAAATTAGACGATCGCATCATAGCCTGTATGAAATGCGGTCTATGCCAAGCCGTGTGCCCCATCTTTGGTGCTTCCATGATGGAAGCCGATGTGGCTCGAGGCAAACTTGCTTTGGTGGACAATTTAGCCCATAGGCTTATTGAAAACCCTGAAGCTGTTGCCGAAAAATTAGGACGCTGTTTGCTTTGCGGATCTTGCCAAGCCAACTGTCCTTCAGGCGTACAGATTATTGATGTGTTCTTGGAATCGCGCGAAATAGTTTTTACTTACTTAGGCTTACCCACTCTAAAAAAAATTATTTTCCGTAAATTATTGGCTAACCCCACAGCGTTTAACTTTGCGACACGCATGGGTGCTTCTTGCCAATCCCTTCTTTTTCGTAAAGCAAATAACCCTCAAAAAACCAGCCGTGCGCCATTACTTGATAAACTCCTCGGTTCCCGTTATATGCGCACGTTGTCAAAAAAACCTCTCCATGTAAGCCAAGGCGCGATTAATACCCCTGCCGGTAAAAGCAATATTAAAGTAGCTTTCTTCCCCGGATGTATGGGAGATAAAATGTATACCGACATGAGTGAGGCTTGCTTAAAAGTATTGCGTCACCATGGAGTGGGTATTTATATGCCCAAAGGGCTTACTTGTTGTGGTATTCCTGCCATTGCATCAGGCGACATTCCCGGCATGCTTGCACAAACAAAATCTAACCTTGATAAACTTGCGCAAGAACAGTTTGATTACCTCATTACACCTTGCGGATCATGCACAGCCACCATCAAAGAATTTTGGCCTCGTTACGCTCCACGCATGGAAGCCAGGGAAAGCGAGCTTGTGGCAAAAATAGCTCCTAAAGTCATGGACATTAACGCCTTTCTTATAAATGTACTTAATGTGAAACCACATGACAACGCTACAAGCCAAAGCACAAGTAAGGTGACATACCATGACCCTTGCCACTTAAAGAAATCGCTGGGTGTCAGCACCGAGCCACGCCTTGTCGCTCAACTTAACCCAAAATATAGCTTGATTGAGATGCACGAAGCAGACCGTTGTTGTGGCTGTGGAGGTTCATTTAACCTCTTCCATTATGACTTCTCCACCCAAATCGGACAACGTAAACGTCAAAATATCGTAGACAGTAATGCAGACATAGTCGCAACGGCTTGCCCTGCCTGTATGATGCAACTTGAAGATATGCTCTCACAGCAAGGCGATTCCACACAGGTAAAGCATTGCATAGAATTATATGCGGAATCCTTACCCTAAACCTACGGGAACATTATTTATGACTCAAGAAGCCATTGTTGAAACCTTTTGCACCAAAGCCGCCGTGGTGGGTGCAAAGGTTACTACCCTAAAAAATGAAGATGAGGCTTTGGCCTATGTACTTCAGATAGCTGAAAGTAAAAAGCCTTGTGAAATTTTAGCCGAAGAACCAAATACAGAAAAAGGCCCACTCACAGCCGACGGTATTCCCACACGCTTAAACCGTATTGTGACAGCTCCCGGCCTAGAACCAAACTTATACGCCAAACTCGAAAAAGCATGTACAGACAAAGGTTATCTCTGTTTGGAAAAGGGACTCCGCAACTACCTTGCGGGCGTGGATATCGGTTTTGGAACAGCAGAGTGCGCCGTGGCGGCCTCAGGAACCTGTCTTGTAAATTCTGACAGCGAAGAAAAACGCCTTGCCACCATGATGAGCGAAATATGCATTTTCATGCTAAAAAAATCTACCATATATCCTGAACTTTTTGACATCACACCGATTTTACGCGAGATGCAACAAAAACCTGGGGCGTATTCTGCTTTTATTTCCGGCCCCAGCCGTACCGCCGATATTGAACGTGTCCCCGCTGTAGGCGTACACGGTCCCTTAGAACTACACATTCTTATTTTGGAGGACGCATAATGCATAAGGCCCCCAAAACCCTAAATGAATATGGTCAACAACTTGATGAAGCGTTAGAGAATAGTTTCTTGCGCAAAACCTTGGATAATTTCGCTGTAGCCTATAAAACTAACCGCGAAAATGTATTCAAACAAATTGATGCTCCTGAAATCATAAAAAAAATTGGTTGTGTAAAAGACAATGTGGCACAAAATCTTGAAGCTTTGTATGAAGAGTTTAAGAAAAATGCGGAAGCCAAAGGTGTTATAGTACACCGTGCCGCCACCGCAACAGAAGCTAATGAAATCATTGCAAGCATAGCTAAAAAAGCGCAAGTAAAACGAGTAGCTAAGTCTAAATCTATGACAAGCGAAGAAACCCAACTCAACACTCACCTTGAGGCGGAAAACTTCCACGTGGACGAAACAGACCTTGGTGAATATATTATTCAATTGCGTGGCGAAGGCCCATCACACATGGTTATGCCTGCCATTCACCTTTCTCGTTATGAAGTTGCCGACGATTTTTCTAAAGTAACAGGCGAAAAAGAAGACCACGACGTCGATCACCTTGTTAAAATAGCACGTAAGGAATTGCGCGCTAAGTTCATTGATGCCGATATGGGTATCACAGGCGCTAACTTCTGTATAGCGGAAACTGGCGCTTTTGCTACTTGCACCAATGAAGGAAATGCCCGCCTCGTGTCAACCCTTCCGCGTGTTCATGTAGCCATTGCAGGTTTAGACAAGCTCATCCCAACATTGGATGATGCCATGAATACCTTGCAAATTTTGCCACGTAACGCTACTGCCCAACTACTTACCACCTATGTGACATGGTTCACGGGCCCGGGTGAGTGGAATGGCTCCGAAAACCCTGAAGAAAAGAAAGAATTGCATCTTGTATTTTTGGATAATGGCCGTAGTGCCCTTGCCAAAGATGAACTTTTCTCACAAATATTCCGCTGCGTACGTTGCGGCGCTTGTGCCAATGTTTGCCCCGTATTCCGCCTTGTGGGCGGACACCGCATGGGATACATTTATATAGGCGCCATCGGTCTTATTCTTACCTACTTCTTCCATGGTCGCGATAAAGCTAAAGTATTGGCTCAAAACTGTGTTAACTGCGAAGCCTGTAAGAATATTTGTGCCGGCGGTATCGATTTACCTCGTTTGATTCGTGAAATTCGTGTACGACTCAACGAAGAAGAGGGGGCTCCCGTCGAAGCCACATTGCTCAGCGCTGTTATGAAAAATCGTAAGATGTTCCATAGCCTATTAAAATTCGCTAAGTACGCCCAGTTACCCGTGACAGGAGGAAGCGAATACCAACGCTATTTGCCAAATATCTTCTTTGGCAAGCAAAAATTCAAAGCCCTACCTGCCATTGCAAAAAAATCTTTCCGCGATCAATTTAAAAAAATTCAGCCTAATATTTCACAGCCTCGCTTGAAAATAGCCCTTTTTGCAGGTTGCGCACAAGATTTTATTTATCCCGATCAACTCAAAGCTGCCGTCACGCTTTTTGCTAAGCACAATGTGGCTGTAGATTTCCCCATGGGACAAAGCTGTTGCGGTCTTCCTTTAGAAATGATGGGGCAAAGAGAAACCTCTGTTGCCATCGCCAAACAAAACATTATGGCCTTTGATTCCAATCAATATGACGCCATTGTTACCTTATGCGCGTCTTGCGCCTCTCACTTGAAGCATACCTATGCAGAAATTGTAGGCGAGGCTGACCACGCAGACGCCGCCACTAAAACACGCTGTGCAAACTTTGTTGAAAAGATAACAGATTTCAGCTCTTTTGTGCATAATAAACTTGGCCTTGGTAGCGAAGATTTTCTCAAAAGTGATGAAAAAGTTACATACCACGCATCTTGCCACTTGTGTCGCGGCCTTGGAGTGACCGCTGAGCCACGCGCACTTATCGACCATGCGGCCGAGTATGTGCCAAGCAAAGAAGAAGATGTTTGTTGTGGTTTTGGTGGTTCTTATTCCATGAAGTTCCCCGGCATTTCTAAAAATCTATTGGAAATGAAACTCAGTAACGCTAAAGATACAGGCGCAACACGCCTTGTGGTGGATTGTCCCGGTTGTGTAATGCAAATTCGCGGTGGCGCCGAAAAACAACAACAAGGCCTTAAGGTCACGCATATTGCAGAACTACTTGCAGAAAATATGCGTAAATAAGGTTTGTTTATAAAGACCTCCCTGAAATATTTTTTGGGAGGTCTATGTAAAATATTTATATTTTACACAAAAAAGATAAGGCTGGATGTTTGTGCCTGCATAAGGTGCTTGTAACAACTTTTTTTTTAGCGGAACTTCTGCTATTCTTTAAGGATTTTCTATGACTGTACCTCTCTTGGCTCTTATGGCTATTTTGCCCATTGTAGCTGCCCTTGTACTCATGGTAGGCATGCGTTGGCCTGCCACACGTGCTATGCCCATCGCATGGCTTATTGCCGTTTTGGCAGGTATTTTTGCTTGGAATCTTGACCCAATGTATCTTGCGGCCCTTTCCTTGCAAGGTGTGGTGGTTGCTGTGGGTGTGCTTATCATTGTGTTTGGAGCCATTCTCATCATGTTTACCCTAAAAGAAAGTGGTGGCATGGAAACTATTCAATACGGCATGCAAAATATTAGTCCTGACCGTCGCGTACAAACCATCATTATCGGTTATATGTTTGCGGCCTTCATCGAAGGCGCCGCCGGTTTTGGTACCCCTGCCGCTTTGGCAGCCCCCTTGCTTCTTTCCTTGGGTTTCCCTCCTTTGGCTGCAGCGGTTATTTGTTTAGTATTTAACAGCTTCCCTGTAACTTTCGGTGCCGTAGGAACGCCTGTTCTTGTTGGTCTTACTCCTTTAAAAGGCTCTATTGCCGATGCGGTTGCTTCCGGAGCGGCGGTAAACTTTACCAGCTTTGAAAGCTTTGCCAAAGTTATAGGCGAATGGGCCACCACCATGCACGGCCCCATGGCGATTATTTTACCCATATTCCTCCTTGGTTTCATGACTCGTTACTACGGTCCCAATAAGTCTTGGAAAGAAGGCTTTGCCGCATGGAAATATTGCCTATTTGCCGCTGTGTCTTTCCTTGTTCCTTACCTTGCTTTTGCATGGCTCCTCGGGCCTGAATTCCCTTCACTTATCGGTGGACTTATTGGGCTTGGTGTTCTTGTGGCAGGAACCAAAAAAGGTTTTTGTGTGCCTAAAGACGTTTGGACTTTTGGACCGCAAGACAGTTGGGATCCTGAATGGGTAGGCACTGTGAAAAGTAGCGGACAAACCGAGTTTACTGCTCATATGAGCCAATTTAAAGCATGGATGCCCTATGCTCTTATCGGCCTTATCTTGGTAATAACTCGTATTTCTCAACTTCCTTTCAAATCTTGGCTTGCTGCTCAATCCATCCCTTTCAATAACATCTTGGGTTATGAAAATGTTGATGCGTCCATTCAGTATCTCTATTTGCCCGGAACAGTACCTTTTGTTCTTGTATCTCTGATAACTATCGTTCTTCACGGTATGAACGGGGGAGCTGTAAAACGTGCTTGGGGTGAGTCCATTGCTAAAATGAAATCTCCTACCATAGCTCTTATCTTTGCTGTAGCCTTGGTTTCTATTTTCCGCGGTTCCGGTGTAAACCCTGAAAACCTCCCTTCTATGCCTCTTGCTATGGCGCACACTGTGGCATCTGTAGCCGGTAGCACTTGGCCCATGCTCGCTTCTTTTGTGGGTGGTCTCGGTGCTTTTATTACAGGATCTAACACCGTTTCAGACTTACTCTTCGGTGAATTCCAATGGAATACTGCCACCTTGTTACAAATTCCACGTCAAATCATTGTAGCAGCTCAAGCTGTAGGTGGTGGTATGGGTAACATGGTATGCGTACACAACATCGTAGCTGTGTGTGCCGTGGTTGGACTTGCAGGACGTGAAGGACTTGTTCTTAAAAAAACATTCTGGCCCTTCGTCTTCTACGGTATCATCATCGGTATCATTGCCACCTTGCTTATTCAACTCTACCCAGAACTGTACTAAGCTTCCTAAATAAAGCAAAGTGCTATCAAAATGTTCAGTTGATGGCACTTTGCTAAATCATATTATAGCTAACACATTACACACCGACAGATTGATATAGGTTGAACTTTATATCATCTCATTTCAGCCAAAAATCACGTCATTCCAATTTGTTATTTCTTGG
>CAYJHY010000083.1:0-7776 GCA_964369875.1 uncultured Mailhella sp. | reverse complement strand
TGTATTTTTGGTGGCATCAAACACATTCTTTGTCAAAATACAAATCAATCCAACCAAAATAACAGATTTAGGTTTGTTTTTTCAGGAGGGGGGAGTTTGAGGGGGGGGGACCTCATTTTTTTCAAAAAAATGGGGTTCCCCCCTCAAAAAAGTTCCTTTCAAAAATCAAACTCTTTGAGGCCAAATGAGGGTGGAATGAACTTCGTTTTCTCCACGGCTTTTGACTTCAAATTCTGCGTAGGCGTCCACGTGTTTCATCATAAGTTCTCTGTCATGGCTGACGATAATGGCCGCGGCACCGCTTTGGGTAACGACTTCGCGAAAAATTTTACAAATATTTTCGGCTGTGTCGATGTCAACGGCGGCAGTCGGTTCGTCTGCCAGTACAAAAGAGGGGCTATGGATAAGGGCTCTTGCTATAGCGACCCTTTGCCTTTGCCCACCCGAAAGGTGTTGTGGTTTTTTCTCGATTTGATTGGCAATACCGAGGGTTTCCACGAGATCTGTAAAGCGTTCCAGAACGAGTTTTTCTTTGAGCCCCAGAAGTTTTGCGGGAAGAAGGATATTTTCTTTGACTGAAAGAAAGGGGAGTAGTCCGCCTGCTTGCAAAACATAGCCAAGATCTTTGCTTCTTATGCCGGCAAGGCTTGCAGGGCTTGCGGTTATCAGGTCGGATTCTATCACAACCCTTTTAGGCGCTTCCCCTTGCTGTTTGGGCTGCTCGACGCCTCTGCGTCGTATTTTTAGTTCGCCTTCTTGAGGGCGCAAAATAAGCGCCAAGATATCCAGAAGGGTTGATTTTCCACAGCCACTTTGCCCAAAAACGGCCACGATATCCCCTGATTGTAAATCAAGTTCAGGTACATGCAGGCAAAACACCGCGCCGTTTTTTTCCCTTCTTAGGCAAAGATCTTGGGCAAAAAATTGCATCAAGGCAACAACTCCAAGGGGATTGGGGTTACAAAGTCGTCAGCGGCATCTCCTTGGTTGAGGGGAATCCACTGGTCGGGTGTTTCGTTAAGGCTTTGGTAGGCCGCAACTTTACTGCGAAGAGCTTCAATAAATTGGTCTTGCTCGTCCGGTCCGAGGCTTGCCCACAAATCTGTAGACATGGACATAATTTGGCTTTCGTAAGGAAGACCTTCAAGGAAAGCCGGAACCATGCCTGAATCTTGGAGGGTTTGGGCGTTTGCAAGTTGGTCGGCGTTACGAGAGGCTGTGGCGGAAACACTTTGCAAGGAGGAGAAGAAGTCTTCACTTGTCATTTGTGATTCTGTACCGGCCATAATGATTTCATTAAGCATGCCTGCCAAGGTGTCGAGTTGACGCTTGGAAATAAGCAAGCGAATATCAAGGGATTGGATGGAAGGATCGAGAAGATCTTTATCGGTTACCCATGCTTCGATGTCGCTTGGTGGTTTTACTTCGGCGGTACTGCCAAGCCATGTTACGGAAGCGGCTTTCAAGGCTTGTTGCAACTGCTCATCGGAAGGTCTGACGTCGTCAGCAGCTTTTCCGGAGTTATCAACCTTTACTTCTTCTACCACAACCACTTTTTCTTCGGCGGCAATAAGATTTGCGGCTTCAAGGCGACCTTCCAAGTTTGCGGCAAGACTTTGTGTAAGGAATTTGGTATCCGCAACAAAGTTTTCACGATTACTTGAGCTTAAGCTCCAAAGGAGGCCGGCGTTTGTTCCGGGGTTTGTGGTAAGCGGTTCAAATTGACGTTGCGCCATGTTGTTATATCTTTTGTTGATATTGGGGCGAACGTGGATACCGAGCACAGTAACTTTGTTTTCGGTCGCTAAAGTTCTGAGGGTTTTTTCATCAAGTTGCGAACTGTTCCATTTGTGGCCGAGTTCGTGAGAGGGTGCGTCACCAACGATAATAATAAAGCGTTGGGCATTGGGGCGCCATGCAGTTTTGGTGATGGCGTCATGCACACCGGCAAAAAGATCTTCGTTAACGTCAACGGAGTCGGTTTTGGTTTCTGTAACACCTTTAATGGTGGTCAAGAAATTAGGAAGGTCTTGGAGTTCAGGGGTGAAGTTTTTGGTGAGATAGCCAATATCTTTGATGCTTTCAGAGTCTCTGTATGCCCAAATACCAAAGGCAAGGCGTTTGCTGAGCTCTTCGCTTTTACCGAGGTCTTGGCTGCTTGCTTCCAAAATATTACGCACTTCTTCGATGTAAGGTTGCATACTTCTTGTGGTATCCATAACCCAAACAATGTCGAAGAGAAGCTCTTCATTACTTTTTTTGTGGTTTTCTTCCGTGGCCACAGCGGCGGCTGCATATTCTGTGTTTTGACGGATGTCACTGGAGGCTTTTTCTTCGGCTTCTTCTTTGGCGGTTACCGCGGCAAGAAGGAGTTTACGCCCTTCGTAGCTTTCCATTTGTATGGTTTCGTGTTCAAGGATAGGCAATAAATAAAACTGTTTGGTGATATCTACCGCAAGTTTTGGCTCCACAGAAATGACGGGGAAGTCTTTTGGGAGAGGGGTGTTGGCAGCGTTGTCAATATCAGCATAAATTTTTTCGACGGCACCTACTCTGCTGTCGGGCATTTCTTTGAGGAGTTGATCTAATTCGTAATCATCTTCAAACATAAGAACCGGTTTACGGCCTTCGGGGTGACTGTAAGCAAGACACATGGTTTGTTTCCACTCAAAAACGTCGGAAGTTTTCATCCAACCGACAACAGTACCCTTTTCATCTGTACCGACTTCATACCAACCAAGACCTGTTTCACGAGATTCACCGCCGGGGCGAGAATATACAAAGTAGGGTTTAAAAACAGGGAGTTGACCTTCAACCAAGTCTGTTTCTGAAGCCTCTTTATAAAGTTTCGCATTGGGTCTGGTCAGAATTCTGAGAGGCAAAGGAGAACCTTCTTCAATGCTGACAGGGGTTCTGCTGTTTGCAAAAGAGAATTCAGGATAGAGAGCCAAGGGAGATGCGGCCATCATAAGACATAAAAGGCCGGCTTTAAATTTTTGCATGCTAACCTCAACAGGGTAAAAAGTTAATTATTATACGTAATAAAACACCGTTGCCGTGGTTTGGCTTATACTGAATTAAAGCCAGACGTGAAAATGTACCTAAAAAGTACCTAAAACCCGACAAGATGTCAAGAAATCCCATGAAAATGTACACATAGAAAACATGGAAAAAATGAAGAGTTATATTTTTTTCTGATTGTTAACCATGTGTACATTGGGTAAAAAAACAGTCATATGTTTTTTGTTTTGTTACGAAATCTGAATTTTGGAAAAGTTCAAAAGTTATAGTTATGTTTGTAGTTGTGGAAAGCTCTTATTACTTGATAGAGTTTTACAGCTTAGCTATTTTATTATTTTCCGCTGTCGATAAGAGTTATGTCATTTTTGGCAAGTTTGCTGTTGTCAGGGGTGGCAACCTGAACGGTGATTCCAAATTCTTCTTTTATTTTATCTTCAAATTCACTTACATGCATGCTTCCTTTTACGGAGAACTCTGCAGACTTGGTTACGTCATCACTTACGCGTATGGAAGCTAAGGTTGCATCGTCATCAGCAAAGTTTTTCCCTTTGTAAACACGAAGACTTGCACCAAAAGCCTCTTTAAATTGTTTTTGTAAAGTACCGACTCTCATATTGCCACTGATGTTGAAATCTGCCATGTTAAAGCTCCTTCGTTTAGGGTTAATTTTAAAAAAGATACTTAAACATAACAAAGGGGGTTTTTTGCGTCAATGAGCCGTTCGGCACATTTTAGCAACTTTTTTGCATTTTGCTTTAAGTTTGAGTCGTGTATAAAAACTTAAAGCGTCAGATATAGAATAAACTTAAAGACGGAGTTATACTTGTAAGGTTTTACTTTGCAATACTTTGTTTAACGAAGAGAACCACTAAATAAAAAACAAAGAAGAATGACAACGCGGGCATTTTTCAAAGTAAGGTAATGGTTCTCTTCTTTGGCTGTAGCCTGAATATTTGATTATCCAACAAGCAGAACCGAAACTTTTTGCAAAATGCTATAATGCAAATTACTTTTAGAGCTATGTATAATTACATATACTTTACTGATGATAATCTTGCCAAAAAGTCATTTTTTGGGTTAAAATGCTATTTAAACCTTGACATTACACCTAGGTATATACTAATTGCCTAATGGTAAACGATAAGTTTGGTTGAAATTTAGCACAAACTTGGATATGTATCATTATTTAACGAACAAATCTCCGCTCATTTCGAGGTATAGGAGAAAATTTAAGGAACAAATATGAGTGAAGAACGCAAAGAAGAGATGGTTTTGCCTGCACAAAAAAGGTGGTATGATTTTATTTTAAGTCCTATGGCGCAAAATTTTATTATCGCTTTAATTGTGCTCAACGCCATAACCCTTGGTCTTGGCACTTCAAGTTATATGCTTGAAAATTTTGGAACAGCCCTTGCAATATTTGAAAATGTTGCACTGGGGATTTATACCGTTGAATTAGCTTTAAAATTCATGGCTTTGCGTCGCGGATTTTTTTCGGACGGTTGGAACTTATTTGACCTTTTCATCGTAGGAATTGCCTATGTTCCTGCGGTCGGCCCTCTTTCCATTTTGCGTGCATTACGGGTTTTACGGGTGATGCGCCTTATTTCCGCTGTGCCTCGCCTTCGTGTGATTATCCGTTCTTTGGCGCTTTCTTTGCCAAGTATCGGCTGGATAAGCTTTTTACTTTTTATTATGTTCTATATTTTTTCCGTTATGGCTACACATTTATTCAGCCCTGCTTTCCCCGAGTGGTTCGGTAATTTGGGCGAATCCTATTACACCTTATTCCAAGTCTTGACTTTGGAGAGCTGGTCTATGGGGATTGTACGTCCTATTATGGATAAGTATAGCTATGCTTGGATTTTCTTTATTCCCTTTATTTTGCTTACTTCTTTTGTGGTGCTTAACGTGTTTATTGCGGTTATTGTGGGCGCCATGAGTGATGTTCGTTCCGAAGAAAAATCTCAACAGATTTTGGGAGAAGGTGAACAAGATTTGACAGCGGCCCAAAAGCTCGATCAAGAAATAGCTTTGTTACAAGAATATGTACAACGCCTTGAAGCATTAAAGCATTCCATGGAAAAAGAAAGCGAAAAGAAGTAAAATATTTTAGACTATGACTTTTAAATAAGCCCTTTGTACATGAGCGTTACAGAGGGCTTTAAATTTATTTACTCTTTTAAAAAAATATGATACAATGTATACATTACAGAACGTTCAGAGCCGACAAGCACGGCAAATGGTGTAAAATGAGTAGACATATAAAAAGTATTACCAGAATGATGCGTCGGGTTTTTAATACCCTTGACTATCAACTTATGGATCACGGCGACAGAGTGGCTTATATTGTTTTGCAACTCTATAAATGTGACAATACCTTAAGTAACGAACAGCTCAGTAAAATTTGCTACTTGTCCATGTTCCACGATATAGGTGCCTATCAAACAGAACCCCTTGATTCCCTTACCGACAAGACAAGCCATTTTAGTTTTGAACTAAAAAACACCTTACCCCATAGTGTCTATAGTTATTTATTTTTTCAAGAATATCCATGTTTTCAAGATTATGCACACGGGCTTTTATATCATCATTTTCCCTATCAAAAACTTCTGAAAAGTGATTGTCGCAATAAAGAGTTTGCAGGTCGTATTTTTCTTGCGGAAAAACTGGATTTACTCATTACCAGAACTCCCAATATTACCCCTGAAAAGATTTTGGAACGCCTTAATAATCCCACAATTTGCCAGGACGATATTGCAATATTGGCAAAACTTGAAGAAAAAGACGGCACGCTGCAAAAAGCGATAAAAGGTTCTTATCATAAAGAACTTATGAGCTATTTGGCTATGCTTGAAAAAGAAGACGAGCTCGAAGCCTTTATCCACATTCTTCCCCATTCCATCGACTTTAAAAGTGAACACACCGTGACCCACACCATTGCCACCGTGGAAATTGCCACCACCTTGGCACGTCTTTTCGGTTTTAATACCTTTGAGCTTCAACAAATGTACTATGGGTCTTTGCTCCATGACATCGGTAAAGTTGCAGTGTCTACGCTTGTTTTGGAAAAAGACGGTGCCCTCACCGATGAAGAATATAAATATATGAAAGAACATGTGGTCTTATCGGAACATATTTTACGTGATTGCGTAAGCGATGACGTTTATAAAATTGCCGTCAGGCATCACGAAAAACTCAATGGTCAAGGCTACCCAAATGGTTTAAAGGGAGAGGATTTGAGCGTTGGGGAGCGTATTGTGGCGGTGGCGGACGTCATGAGCGCTCTTCTTGGTAGGAGAAGTTATAAGAATCCTTTTCCAAAGGAGAAAGTTGTGGGGATTTTAGAAAAATTACGCGATACCGATCAACTTTGTCCGGAAGCGGTCAACATGGCTTTGGAGCATTATGACATAATCGATTTAATGGTGCAAAAATGTTCGGATGTAGCCTTGAAACGCTATGAAAAAATGAATGAAGAGGCGCAAGCTTTGATACATTCTTTAACAGAATAAATGTTTTGCACATAACCTGTTTTTAGCTTTAATTTTTATGATTGTATAGGTTAAGCGCCAAGAGAGAGTTTTTATGAGTATTCACGACAACAAAGATGAGCAAGATATCAAAGCAACAGAAACCTTCAGAAATGTAAAAAACGCTTTTGCTTACGAATCCCAAGCCATTGTCCGTTATATGTTTTATGCAGAAATCGCCAGAAATCAAGGCAATACCAAAGCCGCGGAGCTTTTTGACCTTATGGTGAAAAACGAGTTTATCCATGCTAAGGTATGGTTTAATTTAATGAGTGATTCTTTGACACAGAACACCACCGCGCATCTAAGAGAATCCGCTTTTGGTGAAAGTGATGAATGGCAGGTTATCTATCCCGGTTTTGCCAGAACCGCAAGAGAAGAAGGTCTTGAGGAAGTTGCTGAATTGTTTGAAAGAATTTCTTCTATTGAGGCAGATCATGAACGCCGTTTTATTGAACTTCTTATCAGTGAAGAAAATAATGACAAAGAAGCTTCGAAGCTTCAAGAAATCAAAGAAAACGTCTACGAAGAGGAAGCAAAATATTATTGCATGTTTTGTGGTTATCCAAGCGAAACCGAGCTTGATGCTTGCCCTTTTTGTGAAGCGGAAGCTTCTTTTTTAGTGGCGTAATTTATTTTTACTTATCGTTGACAAAAGACACTATTAATCGCATTTAAAGGCGACACAATATATTTAAAAATTTTATATGGTGTTATTTTTAAAATTTAACATAGGAGTCTTCATTGACTGTAAATAAAGATACGTTGCATAAAAATGATTTAGTGCGCAGTTACAAACGCATGTGGCCTTTTATTAAGCCCATGTGGAAACTTGCCCTTTTATCTCTTTTAATCGGTATTCCCGTAGGCTCACTGGATGCGGCGGTGGCACTGTTTCTAAAACCTTATACAGATACGGTTTTACTTGGGCAAAATCTTCAATCACCTTGGTATATTCCTTTATTAATCGTGGGCTTTACGGCTGTGCAAGGATTACTTATTTTTGCCAGTAACTTCTTGACTGCCTATGTGGGAGGAAAGTTTGCCATGGCGGTTAAAAAACGTCTTTTTGCCAAGCTTGTGCAAAGGGATACTGCCTATTTTGATAAAGAAAGCTCAGGTACTATTATTTTTCGTTATTCAAACGACGCAGAGCTTGCTTGCGGTGGACTTTTGCTTAACTTGAAAAATCTGATTGTTAGGGTCTGTTCTTCTTTGGCCT
>CAYJHY010000082.1:0-7889 GCA_964369875.1 uncultured Mailhella sp. | reverse complement strand
TACATGGTGCGTTTTTATGGTTTTTCCGCTAAAACGACCTTGACTGTATACTAATTTTGTAGAGGCTTCTATGCCCGGAATAATAATGAAATTTTCGTCATTGAGCTCTTCTCGAAAATCAGAATAAATTTCATGGTCGGTAAAAGCGATAAAATGATAGCCATTGTCTTTATAATAGGCTTTAGATTCCGCAGGGCTTAGAAAACCATCGGAATGTGTGGTGTGGCTATGAAGATTGCCCTTGAATTTTTTACTTTCTTTTGAAATAATTTTATAATCCATTTCATTGTCCTCACAAATTTTTTATGTAAAATTTTCTATAGAAATTAGTTTAGTCTACTCAAATATAATACAATTGTGCTTTTTTATGCTGACAAAAACAACATCACCTTCGTCGTAAAGCACGTTACTTCTGAACAGTTTATCGGACTTTAGGATAACATCATCAATTTTAAGGGTATAACGAATAACGTTTCCTCGGTTTGAATGGTCAACGATTTTTGCTTCAAACTGATAGGAATCTTGATCTTCGGTGTAAATATTTTCCATCTCGATGGTTTCGGGGCGAATGGCCACTTCTTTTATATGTGGCATGCTTTCTTTACTGAGACGCATAAACTTATCTTGAGGTAAAATATTATAGTTGCCGATAAAACTTGCCGCAAAGGAAGTTTTGGGTTTCGTATAAATTTCCATTGGTGTTCCTGATTGTTCCACGTTGCCGGCATGAAAAAGGTGTACAACGTCCGACATAATCATGGCTTCGTCTTGGTCGTGGGTGACAAAAAGGGTGGTGATTTTCATTTCTTGTTGGATGGTGCGTATTTTTTGTTGTAAAGATTTTCTCAATTTTGCGTCAATGGCAGAAAGTGGTTCATCTAAAAGCAATACTTTAGGTTCAGTAACGATGGAACGGGCAAGGGCGACTCTTTGCTGTTGTCCGCCTGAAAGCTCATGGGGGAAATGTTTTTCTTTTCCCAGTAAATCCACCATGGCAAGGGCTGTTTTAACTTTTTCGTCCATAATATTTTGATCTATTTTTTTCAAACGAAGACCAAAAGCGACATTGTTATACACATTCATATTGGGAAAAAGGCTGTATTGTTGAAAAACCATACCTATATTTCTGTCTTTGGGAGCTTTTTGGGTAATGTCTTCTCCATTTAAAATGATTTGTCCGCTTGTGACGTGCTCAAGACCGGAAAGACAGCGCAACAAAGTGCTTTTCCCGCAACCTGACGGACCGAGTAACGTAACAAGTTGCCCTTCCTCTACTTGCAAATTAATATTTTTCAATACGATATTGTCATCAAATTTTTTATGAATATTTTTAAACTCGATATAACACATTTTTTTATCCTACTAGATTTTTGATTTTCTTTTGAAGGCAAGTAAAGAAATAAGAAAGGTGACAAAGAAAAGCACCACAACAATACTGCTGACAAATTGGCCTGAACTGAAAATATTTCTGTATAAGTAGACCTGTGCTGTTGTGAAGTGATTTCCGGCAATGGTGTTGATGATAACAAAATCACCGAAGATAATTGCCATGGACAGAAGAGAGGAAATGAGTAATGCCTGTCCGATACTCGGCACAATGATTTTAAAAAAGGTATAAAATTTACTCGCGCCAAGAAGTTGGGCCGCGTCTAAAATTCTTTTTGTATCAATAGTCCCAAGGCTGTTTCGTATGCCTTGGTACATATAGGGGAGGATAATAATACAGTAAGTAAAAACCAATAAAACTATCCTGTTGGAAAGAAAAGAGGGTGCTCCAGAATAAAGGGAAATAATACTGACTGGCAGGATAATCCCTTGAATGGCATAGGGGATTGTGCAAACAATACTCAAATACCTATCCAGCTTAGGATGGTGTACGATAATAACATACATCACCAACAGCAAAATCCCGATGGTAATAATAATTGGTATAACAGAAATCAGTAGTGAGCGTACAAGAGCTTGCCAAAAGTATGTATCGGAAAAGAGCTTAGTATAATACTTAAAGGTGAAGCCTGTAGGGAAAAGGCTCATCCATTCTGTACATATGGAATAGATAAAGGTTGCGAAAAGGGGAATAAACAAATATATGGCAATAGCCCAAAGGGTTATTTTATAGGATTTTTTATTTGTATTCATGATGAAACTCGTTTTCTTTTTTCAATAAAGTAATCTTTCATCAAAATGGAAAGCACCATAAGGGCCATAAGCACAACCGAAAGAGCAGAACCAAATTCGGGACGCTGGATAATATCTCCCACAAATTGTTCGGAAATGCGTATCGGTAAAAGAGAAAGATTGTTGGTCATAAGGGCATAGGCTGTGGCGTAAGCGGCAACGGCATTGGCAAATAAAATACTCATAGTTCCCAAGATGCTGGGAATAAGCGCAGGTAAACCAACTTTACACCAGAAATCCCAAGAAGTACCGCCAAGAAGCGCTACGGATTCTTGCCATTCTTTTTTGAGCACCCGAAAAGAAGGAATCATAAGAAGCGTTGCCAAGGGAATTTGAAAGTAAATATACGTCAATAAAAGACCGCCGACGCTATAAAGATTGAAGCTTGCCAAGCATTCTATGCCAAACATTTTACCGAAATTAACAATAATACCCACATTGCCAAAAAGGATAATAAAGGCAAAGGCAAGAGGGATGCCGGAAAAATTTGAGGTCATATTCAACATATTAACAAAGAGATTTTTCTTTGTTCCGCTTGTGTTATGATAGGCTTTTGCTCCAAAAAATGCGACGATTATTCCTATAATCGCAGAAAAAAAAGAAACAATAACACTGTTGAGGATTGCTTGTTGATAGAGTCGTTTGCCGAAAATATCAAAATAGTGATCGAGAGTAAAACCAAAGCCGTCGGAAGGCATAAAACTGCGGAAAATCACCATCACCACAGGAAGCAATTCAAAAAGAGCAACCACGAGAATAAAGGGAACTAACGCAAGTAAGTACATTTTTTGTGATTTCATGATTTCTTTATATCCGAATATAAAAGCCTCTGTAAAAATACAGAGGCTTTTATTATTTTTTTAGTTAGAATAAGCCATTACGTCTTCTTGCCATTTAATACCAATCTCAGAAACACTTTTTTCCCAAGCTTGCGCATTTTGAATGGGGCGTGCATTGGCATATTGTGTTTTTGGTATTCTTTTGGCAACAATTTCAGCGGGAAGTTCAACGTCTCGGATGGGGCTTGCGTAGCCGATCGCTAGGTTGATTTGTCCTTGATCGCTCAAGATATATTCTCTGGCAAGGGCGGCTGCGTGAGGATTGGGGGCGAATTTATTGATAATTGTGGCATAACCGCTTTGAATGGAAGCTTCTTTTGGAATCATAATGTCAAACTGAACATCGGGGTTATTGGCGAGGATTTGGTCACGATAGTTCAACGCGTTGAAATCCCAAAGGAACATGCAGGCAATTTCACCTTTTTCAAGACGAGCAAGGCTACCTTCTCCCTTGTCAATTCTTCCTTGTTCGGCAAGTTTTCTAAAATATTTAAGACCGGGTTCAAGATTGCTTTCGTCACCGCCGTAGGCTATGGCCGCGGCAAGAACCGCACACTGTGACTGCGTGCCTTTGGCAACATCGCCAAGGCTTATCATATAATCACCTTTAAGAATATCATCGAATGATTGAGGAGCATGGGGGACAAGTTTGCGATTGGTAATTACTGCCATAGTGCCGTAATAGGCTACAATCCAGTCACCGTCTTCGTCTTTTGCCCAGGCAGGAATTTCATTCCAGTAGCTGGTTTTATATTTTTGTGTCACGCCTTTTGCTTCGGCAACTGGGCCAAAGGATTGTCCGACGTCACCTATGTCTTTGGTAGGATTGTCTTTTTCGGCTTCAAACATAGCGATTTCTTGAGCTGAAGAAAGGTCGACGTCTGTGTGTGCCAATCCATACAAGCGATTGATATCGTTCCATGTTCCTACCCAGTTTGCCCAAGATCCTGGCATCCCGACAGAATGCACTTCGCCTTCTTTTTTGGCCATTTCGATAAGTTGCTCTTTTTTGAGACTATTGAGGTCGACAGAAGATGTTTTTTCCTCTTGGTTACATCCTGTAAGTAGGGAAGTAGATATTAAAGCCAAGATTAATCCGTTGCTCAGTAATTTACGCATACATTCTCCAAAAAATTTAAGAGTGTCTTTTTTACCAGTCCTGTATTTATTTAAAGTTTGAAATGTAATACAAGACAACATTGCTGTGTGATAGGCATATTTCAGAATGAGTATAAGAGAAAGCAGAACCATTTCTTCACTCGAAAGTGAATGTAGAAAGTTAATGTGACATTCATGTGAAACGATTATTGCAATGCAGTTAATTTTTAAAGAACTTGTGTTACAGTATATTTTTCTTTGTGACGATACAAACCGTTTTTATAGGTTATCTTAGGTATGGGACATGTGAGCCATTTTCTTTACGAAAAACAACGCCTTTAATGTTGTATTTAAAGCCGGTGAGTAAAATCATAAGGTGCAGTCTTGCAATTTTCGAACTTATATAGTAAGTATCTTTGCAGTAGCAACATGAAAAGTATAAATATTTACTAGGGCATGTTCTCAAATTATTCCTTATTGATTTAATTTGGAAACACCCCCTAATGTTGATTGATAAAATATATATCACTCTTCATGTGGTAAAAAAATGCTGTTCTTAGCGTGGTTGAGTATACGTAAAAACGAGGAACCGGTATGTTTAGTTGGATAAGTTTTTTGACTTATGCGGTGGTAACGGCAATTACGCCGGGACCTAATAATATTATGTCTATGTCAAACGCAAATCGATTAGGGTTTGTGAGGGCTTTGCCTTTTAATTTAGGTGTTTGGACTGCATTCTCTGTTGTTATGGTTTTAGGCACAATTTTTTGCACCAGTCTTTCTTCTATTATTCCTATGATAGAGTTTCCCATGCTTATCTTGGGTGCCGTATATATCCTTTACCTTGCCTACAGTACATGGAAAAGTGAAGCTACGATAAAGGAAAAAAATACCAACATCGGCTTTAAGGCCGGATTTATTTTGCAGTTTATTAATCCTAAAATCTATGTGTATTGTATAGTTTCCATGCAGGCATATATTCTGCCCTATTATAAAGACGACGCCCTTATGCTTTTGTTTTTTGCTTTATTATTGGCATTTATCGGCTTTGTTTGTACACTCTTATGGTCAGGTTTTGGATCGGTTTTTAAAATACTTTTTTCGAAACATGCAAAAATTACAAATGCTATTATGTCTTTGTTACTTGTTTATTGTGCGATAAGTTTTTTCTTATAAGCGAATGCAAGCTATTTTTTTGAGGAAGTGATTGCCCTTGTGTTTTATGGTACAATAACGCTTTGATACTTCTTTTAAAAAACAACTGTATGGCATATCAAAATATACTTTTTAAAATTTTATCGTCCCATTATTAAACTTTTTTGAGGAAAGAGGGAGGATTGGGGAAGGGGGATGCTCCCTTTTGTATACAAACGAGGTTTGCCTCCTTCCTAGAGTCAGTAAATTGAAAGACGGTGATCTTTCACATGGTTGTCATAATAAAGACATATTTTCTCAACATGGCTTATATAACTAATAGCTATCGAGCACACTTCTTTGGTGCCTTATCCGTAGCCTTTAGCCTTATGTAGAGTTGAATTATGTCTTATGAATATAAAATCAAAAAATTGGAAAATATTTTAGCGAGTAACAGTTTATACCCTGTTTTTCAACCCATTGTATCTCTAAACACCGGCGAAGTTTTTTCTTACGAAGCCTTGACTCGTATATCAAGCTCTTATGATGATATAGGGATTGAAGAATTATTTCATACAGCAGAAAACACCAACAAAGTATGGGAGTTGGAAATTCTTTGCAGGCAAAAAGCCTTAGAAAAATTTGCTTTATCTCGTTGCGAATCCAATCTTTTTTTAAATGTAAATCCTAATATTATTGCTGACAGTAAATTCAAAGCAGGAGTTACACATCAAAGTTTGCAAGATTTAGGTTTGAGCCAAAATAAAATCACCTTTGAAATCACAGAAAGGGTTTCCATTCAAAATAAAGAAATTTTCAGGGATGCCATTAATTATTACAAAACACAAAATTATGGTATTGCCATCGATGACGTGGGTTCGGGCTTTTCCGGTCTCAACACCATTATTGAGATGAAGCCTTTATTTATTAAATTAGATAAATTTCTTATCGAAAATATTCATATCGACCATACCAAACTTATTATGTGTCGAGCCATGGTAGATTTTTGCAAGCAAGCAAATATAAAAATCATAGCTGAGGGCATTGAAAAAGAAGAAGAGTTAGAAGAGCTTATAGAACTTGGTGTCGACTATGGGCAAGGATATTTTTTAGGTAGACCGCACACGGAACCGCAAGATATCGAAGCTGAAAAAAAACGTTTTATCCTAAACAAAAAAGGGAAGGACTTCGTCAATTCTGTTCGTACTTCCATCTATCCCACGGTAAAAACAGTTTGTCGTAAGGGACAAATCTTTGCGCCTGAAGAGTCGAGCAAGTATATTTATGAAAAGCTACAAAATAATCCCGATATTACAGAATTTACCATCATAGAAAATAATAAACCCATAGGCTTTATGACCCGTCACGATCTAAACACCGTCTTAGGCGGTCGTTATGGTTATAGTATTTTTTCAAAAAAAAATATAGCGGAATTATTACAAAAGAATTTTTTGAGTGTTAATGTGGATATGGCTGTGGATCAAGTGGCAAAGCTCGCGATGCAACGTGGGCATGATCAGCTCTATCATCCTGTTGTTGTGGAAAAAAATGAAGAATATTATGGTATTGCTACCATAAAAGATTTACTTTCTATCTGTACAAAGGCTGAAATTCATGCTGCCTTGCATGCAAACCCTCTTACGAAACTCCCCGGAAATTTACTGATTGAAAAAGAGCTTGAAAAACGTCTTTTCGGTAAAAAGTCTTATGCAATAACCTATTATGACTTAGATAATTTTAAAGCGTATAATGATGCTTATGGTTTTGAAAATGGCGATCTGATGCTCCTTATGTTTTCAGATATTTTAAAAACCAGCGCGAAAAAGAACGAATTTATCGGTCATATCGGTGGTGATGATTTTATTGTTATGGCAGATTATGGTTACAAGCAAAGCGTCCAGTTTTGTGAGGAAATAATTGCTATTTTTACTCAGGAATTGAATAAGTTATATAATGATGAAGACCTTGATCGCGGTTATATAGTTTCAAAAAATCGAAATGGCATTACCGAAAATTTCCCTATGGTGTCTGTATCCATAGCAGGGGTTACCAGTAATGGGAAACGATATGCCAATCTGGACGATTTTTCGCGTGATGTCGCTTTTCTTAAGAAGAGCAGTAAAATAAAAGAGGGAAGTTGCTATAGTATTATGTAAAGGAAGTTGCTATAGTCTGTAACTGTATAATTAGTGTGTTTTCTTCTGTGATACGTAAAATTAATAAATAAAAAGGAGAAACTCAATAACAAAGTTTCTCCTTTTTATTTATCAGAACCAACAAATTTTATAATTTGTTTTTAATAAGCATAACTTCCATGATTGTAGTAGCTTGGCTTTCATCGATTTGAAGCAAAGCAAATGCTTTTTCAAGGATTACTTGCTCGTCTGAACCAAGTTCGCCGTCGCTGAGAACAATGTCGCAAACGCAAGCAAATGCAGTATTTCTAAGTTCTTCAGGAATTTGAGTTGCTGCTTCTTCAATTAGAGCTTCAGCACCTTTCTTTTCCAAGATGCCCACAGCTTTTTGGAAAAGCTTAGTGATTTCTTGGTCTTTCAATTCATTGAACATTTTCAATCTTGAAACATAACCAATAATTGCGCCCCATTCATCATTGTCGATAACACCGTCTGAACCTGATGC
>CAYJHY010000081.1:0-7906 GCA_964369875.1 uncultured Mailhella sp. | reverse complement strand
AGGAGATATCTTGTAAGCAAAATTAAAGCCATAGCGTTGGCGGCGATAACGCAAAGGTAGCTCAGAACCAGAGCCCAACCACAAATAAAGGCGCCTTTAGAGCCAAAGCCTGCGTAAGCGTAAGCAAAAGCACCACCGGCTACAGGATAGGGTTTAATAAGTACGCTGTAACTCATGGCTACGATACATTGAAAAAGCGCTCCGATAAAAAACGCGAGAACGGCTCCCATGGGGCCTGCATCCGGCAAAAATCTGATACCGGGTAAAACAAAACATCCCCATCCTACGATTGCTCCCAAAGAAAGGGAGGTTACTGCCAATGGGCTGAGGTTTTTTTCAAGTTCTTTTCTGACGGGTACACCGACACAAACTTCTTCTTTTTCATTGCTCATGCAATACCACCTTATGTTTTAATTAAATACCATTAATGCCAAATCAAATAAAAAATCATATAATCCAAAATTTAAAAATTTTATGAATAAACTTAAAAACTTTGATGTTTTTTCATAATAAAAAGGAATTGAGGCTTAAAAAGTGTTTTAATAAAGGTAGTCAAGTTACAAAATTATGTCAAGATTTTTTTGAAAAATTGAAACTTTATCAGATAGTTAGGTGTAAAATCACTTGTGAAAAAATCAACATGGCCATAAAAAAAAGCCACCCCAAAAAAGGGGTGGCTTCGAGGGAACTTTCGTTCCCTCTATATTCTTCGATCTTCCGATCGACACTTGCCGTTTTGCGGCAAAACTTCTTATTTGAAGTTTTTAGCGTCGAGGTGTTCGTACTTAGGCAAGTAACGTTTTGGAAGAGAAAGAGCGTCACGACGGAAAGGAGGAGCAAGTTTGAAACCGTCAGTCATGATTTCGATAACTGCAGGACGACGATTTTTCTTAGCTGTTTCAAGAGCGTTCTTGAGGTCAGCTTGGTTGTTTACTTGGTAGCCGTCAGCGCCCATAGCTTCACCGATTTTAGCGTAGCTGTTTGACCAAATGTCAGATCCTACAAAACGGTTGTTGTAGAAGTCGATTTGGTTTTTCTTCTCAGCGCACCATGCACCGTTGTTGTATACGGTTGCGATAACTGGCAAGTCGTATTGTACAGCGGTAGGTACTTCAAAGAGGCTCATGCCCCATGCGCCGTCACCGGCGATGGATACAACGGTGTCTTCTTCGATGCCGTGTTCTTTACAAGCAAGTTGTGCACCAAGAGCTGCTTGGTAAGCAAAACCTGTGTTACCGAAAGTCAAGGTAGCGATGTGACGACGAGCTTTGTTGAAGCGGAGGTAGCTGTTAGCAGTAGAAGAAGTGTTACCGATGTCGGTAGTAGCGAAAGCGTTGTGTTCAGTTACGAATTCACCAACAGTTTCGAGAGCTTTACGTGGGTGCATAAGTTTCCAACCGTCGCGCTCATCACATTCTTCGCTAGCGATTTCAGCGATTTCAGTGTACCATTTTTCGAGTTCAGCTTTAACTTTGCCGTATACTGGCTCGAGTTGAGCGTCAGTTTTAGCAGGAAGAGCTTCACGAATACGTGCAAAAAGCTCAACAGTTGCGTCTTTAGCGTCAGCGCAAAGGCCAACAGCAACTGGGTGAGTTTTAGCGATGTGTTGTGGGTTGATATCGATTTGTACGATCTTCGCAGTTTTGGGGAAGTAGTTGATGTCGTACTGAGGAAGTGTACCAAAGTAGGACAAACGTGTTCCGATAGCGAGGATAACGTCAGCGTCTTTCAAGATGTTCATAGCGGCTTTGGAGCCCATGTAACCGATAGGACCAGTCCAGAAAGGATCGTTGTAAGGATATGCGTCGTTGTGCATGTAAGTTGTAGCAACAGGAGTACCGAGGTATTTAGCAAGAGCTTGTACGTCAGCAACAGCGTCAGCGTCAACAACACCACGACCGGCAACGATAACGAGGTTTTTAGCGCCTTTGATTACTTCAACAGCGTCAGCGAACATAGCTGGGTTACCGATACCGCCAGGAGCGACACGGTATTGTTTTGGATTCAAGATTTCTTCGTCGAGTTCACCGTAGAAATAGTCACGTGGAATGTCAACAAGAACAGGACCGCGTTGAGCATATGCTGTACGGAAAGCTGTACGCATGATGTCACCGGCACGTTTTGGGTGAGTTACACGGATAGAAGCTTTGGTGATGGGTTTAAAGAGGTTCCATGTGTCACACTCTTGGAAGCCGTCCCAACCGATTGAGTTGGTACCAGCAGAAGGAGAGATGATGATCATTGGAGTGTGAGCCATGTTAGCGGTAGCAACAGCAGTTACATAGTTGGTTACGCCAGGACCGTTTTGTCCGATAACAACACCGGCAGTTCCGGTGATACGGCAGTAAGCGTCTTCCATGTGACCAGCGGTTTGTTCGTGACGAACAGAAATAAAGTCGATACCAGCTGCAGGGAACAAGTCAAGAATGTCCATGAAAGCGGAACCCATGATACCGCTAACGTGTTTAACACCTTCTTGTACAAGTACTTCTGCCATAGCTTCACTGGGGGTCATAATAGGCATGATAATCCTCCGAGATGAACTCATAATTTTATTTTTTTATAGATCCTATCAATTATAATGCATACAATTGATATAGTCCGCAAACAAATCCCAACTGGGATGTATATATTCACATCTGCACAATGTGTGCCGACATAAAAATATTCAAGAAATTCAAAGATAAATAATTCATCAAAATAAGAAAATGGCTGAATAATGCAAAAACAACTTACTGGGCAAAATCCTTATCGTGCATGCAATGCAAAAACGACTTAGCGGGTGTTTTAGTCTGTTATTTCAGGTAATTCACTAATAATTGATGAAGAACTTTTATGAAAAATTGTCTTCAAACTCAAGCACTGAATGAAGTTTAGGATAGTTTTTTTGAATAGTCAACATTCAAAGTAGATTTTTGGAATAAATTTTCAAAAATAATTGTTAGAAGAGCATATTAGTGGGTTATAAAATAAATCTTGCCAAAATAATTGAATAATGCAAAACTAACTCAGTTATTGCTTTGGTGAGGGTTTTTTTTGATGCAAAACTAACTCGCCTTGTTGGTAATTTATTGAATTAAAAGCTTTATTGGAGTTTTATGCAAACACATGCATGGTTTTCAATCTTACAGAATATACTTGATTTTTTTCCTCACAATTTGAGTGCTTGCCTAGTGTCGGGGGCTCAAGGCATTGTTGAGCTGTATAATACGAATTTTCAGAAGTTTTTTAAACTTCAAGAATCATCTGTCAAAGGGCTTTCTCTTATAGAGTTGTTTGCCACTAACGGTGCTAAACACGCAGACTTTTTGTTGCGCAACCCTCCTGACGGTAAGCCGAGAACTTTCGGTCTTGGCGGGCAAAACTACATTTTTTTCCGCAAGGTTATACAAGATGGAGACTTTGGTCTTGAGCTTGACAGGACGTTATATTTGGTTTTTTGGGGTGAAATTCCCAATCAAGGTGGGGAACGCTATGAAATGTTACTCCATGAATTTGAAATTATACTTGATTCCATTCATGACGGTATTTGGATTATCGATGGAAACGGAATTACCATTCACGCCAATAAAGCTTTGAAGCGTATAACCGGTATCAGTCCTAAAGAAGTTGTGGGTAAGCATGTAACTGTGCCCATGATGGAGGGTAAATTTACTAATTGTGTTACCCTTGATGCATTAAAGCAAAAGAAAATAGTCACCCAGTTTGACGATTATAAAAACGGAAAGCGTTGTATTAACACGAGTTCTCCTATTTTAGATGAAAAAGGAGAAGTGCTTCGTGTTGTTGCGTCAATTCGAGATTTGAGCGAGCTTGAGAAATTACAAGACAAGCTCGATCAAGCGGAGTTGGTTGCTTTAAAATATAAGGGTGAGCTTGAAAAGTTTGGTAAGGGTTCTGTTTATATAGGTAATAGTCTTTGCTTTCAAAATTGTCTCAAGCAACTGAAAAAAGTAGCGAAATCTCCCTCAAGCGTTCTGCTTTTAGGAGAAACGGGTACCGGCAAAAGTTTGGCGGCATCCTACATTCATGAAAACAGTGTGCGAAAAGACAAGCCGTTTATCGCTATTAACTGCGCCGCTATCGCTGAATCTCTCATAGATTCAGAGCTTTTCGGCTATCAAAAAGGTGCTTTTACCGGTGCGGATCAGAGTGGTAAAAAAGGGTATTTTGAGCTTGCTCACGGTGGAACCTTACTTCTTGACGAGATTGGTGAACTTCCTCTTGGTGTACAAGCAAAGCTTTTGCATGTGCTTGATAATTATAGTTTTCATAAGGTTGGCGGTAACAGTGCGGTCAGCGTGGATGTGCGTATTATTGCCGCAACAAATCGCCCTTTGGAAGATCTTGTAAAAACAGGAGAATTCAGAAAAGACTTATTTTATCGCTTGCACGTACTTAATGTTAATATACCTCCTTTACGTGACAGACTTGAGGATGTAAGTTTGCTTGCCGAAAGCTTTTTGGCTGATGCTTGCCATCGTCTGGGAACCGCAAAAAGTTTCCATAAAAAGGCACTTTTGGCTCTATCTGCTCATAATTGGCCGGGGAATATTCGAGAACTTCGCGGAGCTGTGGAATATTTAGTTGCCATGTCGGAAAGAAATGTGATTACGCTTGAAGATGTTCAGCCGTATATCGGCAATATTGAAAACAGCGGAGAAGTAAAGATTTCTTACACTTCCAATACCGAGCAAGGGCTTAATGAGGCTGTGGCTGAGCTCGAAAGAACTATGATTAAAAATGCATTGATTCAAGAAGGAAGCACTTATAGGGCGGCCAGCAAACTTGGAATAAGTCAATCCAGTGTTGTACGAAAGGCTAAAGCCTTGGGTATTAAAATTTCCGATTAAAAAAATATTGAATGTGAATTTCAATTATATCCGATATGCTGGTAAAATGCATTGTAACGGTACAATTTTTTTATTTAAATATTTAAGGCAATTTCAAAAATTTTTTTTATGATTTATTCCCATAAAAATCCTTAAAAAAGCTTGCATACAAGGCTTTTTGGGTATAAGTTGTTTTTGCATTATTTGGGCATTCTTGCCTGAAAGAAAAAAAGCATAACTCTGAATAAAAGTATATTTTGAAAAAAAAATGTTTATTTTTCAATAGAATGTAAAATTATTTTTTTAATTTGTGCATTTTGGAACGAGTTTTGCTTAAGAAGTCGTAAACGGATAAAATCAGATTTTATTCTGTTACGATAATTATTAACTTTTTAACACTTATTATTTAAGGAGTAGGCCCATGTTAGTAGGCGTTCCAAAAGAGATTAAAACACTTGAGTTCCGTGTAGGTATCACCCCAGCTGGCGTAAAAGCCCTTAAAGACGGCGGACACGACGTTATGGTAGAAACCCAAGCCGGTGCTGCTATCGGTATCAGCGACGACGATTATGTTGCAGCTGGTGCAAAAATCGTTGCTACTGCTAAAGAAGCATGGTCTGGCGACATGGTTGTTAAAGTAAAAGAACCTCTCGAAGCTGAATATGAATACTTCCGCGAAGGTCTTGTTCTCTACACCTACCTTCACCTTGCTGCTGAGCCTAAACTCACCAAAGCTCTTCTTGACAAAAAAGTTATCGGTATCGCTTACGAAACCGTACAACTTCCTAACCGTACCCTTCCTCTTCTCGCTCCTATGTCTGAAGTTGCTGGTCGTATGGCTACTCAAATCGCTGCACAATTCCTTTGCAAAAAAGAAGGCGGCCTTGGCGTACTTCTCGGTGGCGTAGCTGGTACTCCTGCTGCTCACGTAGTAGTTGTTGGCGCTGGTATCGTTGGTATCGCTGCTGCAAGAATGGCTATGGGTATGGGCGCTCGTGTTACCATCCTCGATAACAACATCGAACGTCTCCGTTACATCGACGACGTATATGGCAACCAAATGCAAACCATGTTCTCTAACAGCCTTAACATCGCTCAATACGTACAAGACGCTGACGTTGTTGTTGGTTCCGTACTTATTCCTGGTGCTAAAACTCCTCAGCTCGTAACTGAAGCTATGGTTAAAACCATGAAAAAAGGCGCTGTAATCGTTGACGTTGCTATCGACCAAGGTGGTTCTGTTGAAACTTGCGCACAAAACGGTGCAACTTACCACGACAAACCTACCTTCATCAAACACGACGTTGTTCACTACTGCGTAGGTAACATGCCTGGTGCTGTTGCTCGTACTTCTACCTTTGCTCTTACCAACGCAACCATGGGTTACATGGTAGCTCTTGCTAACAAAGGTTGGAAAGGCGCTTGCCAAGCTGACGCTTCTCTTGCTAAAGGTATCAACACCCACGGCGGAAACGTATTCTTCAAAGGCGTAGCTGACGCTTTCGGTTACGACTTCCACGAACTTAGCGAAATTCTCTAAGATTGTTTTAGCCCGTAAGTCTTTTGACTTGCGGGCTTTTTTCTCTTTTTTGAAATTTTCTTGATTCAAACAAATATTATAATGGAGAACGATTATGTCTTTTGATGCAAAAAAAGTCATTGATAGTGACAGAGCCCACGTATGGCATCACCTCAGCCAACATAAAGCTTGGGCTGAAGGTGCAGCTGATCCTATTATTTTCGTAGAAGGTAAAGGCATGCGCGTTACCGACGTTAAAGGTAATGAATACCTTGACGCCGTTTCCGGTGGTGTTTGGACTGTAAACGTTGGATATGGCCGTAAAGAAATTGTTGACGCTGTTGCTGAACAACTTCAAAAACTTTGCTACTTTGCAAACTCTTTCGGTAGCATCCCAGGTGCTATGTTCGCTGAGAAACTCATCGAAAAAATGCCCGGCATGAACCGTGTATACTTCTCTAACTCCGGTTCCGAAGCTAACGAAAAAGCGTTCAAAATCGTTCGCCAAATTTCTCAGCTCAAATACGACGGCAAAAAATACAAAATTATGTTCCGTAACCGTGACTACCATGGTACCACCATTACCGCTCTTTCCGCTACAGGCCAAGAAGAACGTAAAATGCAGTTCGGTCCCTTCACTCCCGGTTTCGTAGAATTCCCTGCGGCTAACCCTTACCGCAACCCTTGGGGTCTTGATCCTCAAGATCCAAGCCTTGGCAAACGCTTCGCTGAACAATTCGAAGAAGCTGTTCTTGCTGAAGGTCCTGAAACCGTTGGTGGCGCAATCATCGAGCCTATCACCGCAGGTGGTGGCGTTCTTGAGCCTCCAAAAGATTACTTCAAATATATCAGAGAAATCTGCGATAAATATAACATTCTCCTCATCATTGACGAAGTTGTTTGTGGTCTTGGCAGAACCGGTAAATGGTTTGGTTACCAACACTTTGATTTCCAACCAGACATCGTAACCATGGCTAAAGGTGTAGCTTCCGGTTATGCTGCTATTTCTTGTACTGTAACCACCGAAGCTGTATTCAACGACTTCATCGCCGATCCTAGCGACCGCTCTCACTACTTCCGCGATATCTCCACCTTCGGTGGATGTACAGCCGGCCCCGCTGCTGCTCTTGCTAACGTAAAAATCATCGAAGACGAAAACATCCTCGATAACGTTGTTGCTATGGGCGAATACTTCTTGAGCCGCATGCTTGAGCTCAAAGAAAAATATGCATTCATCGGCGACGTTCGCGGTAAAGGCCTCTTCTGCGGCATGGAACTTGTAAAAGACCGTGAAACAAAAGAACCTGTTGCTGAAAGCGTATGTAACCAAATCGCCGGTCATTGTATGAGCAAAAGCAAAGTTATCATCGGTAAAACTACTCGTAGCTTTGCTGAATACAACAACACTCTTTGCTTCAGCCCCGCTCTTATCTGCACCAAAGCTGACCTTGACGAAATCATTGCTGCTGTTGACGCTGCAATGGCAGAAGTTCAAATCTAATTCGATTTAGACTTACTATAAAAAAAGCCCTTTTCTTCGGAAAAGGGCTTTTTT
>CAYJHY010000080.1:0-7908 GCA_964369875.1 uncultured Mailhella sp. | reverse complement strand
TAGCCTGATGTGACTTTATAACAAAGCCCACGGTAAAACGTGGGCTTTGTTATTTTAACGTTGTTTTATTTTTAAAATAAATATATATTTTGCATGAAGACATGCTCAAGAAATTAACGGATACAGGTAACGAAATTATGGAAAATATTCAAAATAAAACCGCTGTTGTTATACGCTTATCCGCCATGGGTGATGTGGCGCTTTTAACAGGGGTACTTGCTCATTGGCATAAAAATTATCAATATGATTTTATTGTTATCAGCAAAGCGGACTTTCTCCCTCTTTTTCGTTACCACCCTGCAGTCAAAGAAGTCTATCCCCTCGAAAAAAAGGATTTGGGTTACGACAACTTTAAAGAGTTGACCCAAAAATTAGCCGAGCGTTACGAAGATTACCCTCTCTTTGATATGCACGGGAATCTTCGTTCACGTATGCTCGCCAAAGTGTGGAAAAACAGCACACACCGCTATCCCAAGTATGGATTTACTCGTCGCTTATTTTTATGGACAAAAGGTCTTTTAGGTTCAAAAGCCCTTCTTGCCAAAAACGTCTGTCAACGCTATGCCTCTATTTTGGACGATGAAAGTCAAAAAATCGCCAAAAATGATTTACGTCCTCGTATCTATCTTACCAAAGAGGAGCTCGAAAAAGGCTTAAAAAAAATCAGCTCTATGTATTGGCCGGAGCTCTGGCCGGAATTTTGGAGTGATTTGTCTCCTGAAGCCCTAAAGGAATGGGAGAGAAAGCAACAAATCGCCAACAGCAGACATCTGCCTCTACGAAAAAAAATCATTGCCCTTCACCCTTTCGCCACCCATAAGGCTAAAAGTTTTTCTAAGGAATACTGGCAAGAGTTAGCCAAAAGTTTAGAAGAAAAATATTCTGCAAGCCATGAAATTCTTTGGCTTGGACAAGATAAGGATTTTCGTAGCGTCACAGGAAAAAGCCTTGTCAATAAAACAAGCTTACGAGAACTTTGTGCCGTGCTTTCGTATTGTGATGTTTTAATCACGGGAGATTCCGGCCCCATGCACCTTGCAAACGGCGTTGACTGTAAAACTTTGGCCATCTTTGGCCCGACCTGTGAAGAGTGGGGGTTTTATCCCGTCGGCGAAAATTGCCATATTTTGAGTAAACAAATGTCCTGTCGACCTTGTTCTTTGCATGGGCAAGGCAATTGTCTAAAAAACTACGCTTGCTTGAATGAAATAAGCCATGAAGACATACTGGAAGAGCTTGCAAAAATTATTTAGTCGATGCTGAAAATCATTGTAACTTACTATAAATAAAAAGTCTTTATAGCAAAAATAAACTTAGAAAATTGCAAGAAATAAGCATGGGACATGCTATTTTATGTGAACACGCTCTAAAAATCTAAGGTATCCACATTATAAAAATAATTCTTGGCAATGTTCTTTATTTGTTCTTTTTGACTTCTACTTACTTTATTTTCTTTTATTGCTTTTAAAAATTCCGGAATCAATTGTCCTGCCAGCCCTCGTTGTGAAAGATGAAAAAGAATAAAGTCGAGTATTGCGCTGTGCTTTGAAATGCGCCAAGCTTTGAGCGCCAGATGTACAGCAGATGTCGGAAGAGTTGAATTTATTTTATTGTGCCCCGGCTCTATGATATTCCCAATCGAGGCTTGAACCTGCGCCAAACTAAAATATATTTGCGCTTTAATTTTTATAATATTTTGTTCATCGACGCGCTCAAAAGAGACTACTTTAGGAAAAATAGTTATTATATTATCCTGTCCCGATACCCCATTGGCTAAAATGACTTCTTTCGCTTGATTATTCGCCCAGAACGCTTTGGAAAGTTTATTTTGAATAATATACAAAACAGAGAGTTGGCTTAGAATTTTTATTTCCAACATCCTCTTCTCTTTGCATTCTTGTTCAGCCATCAGCAGTCCCAAGGCTTTAATATAATACTGTTCAGCCTTTTGGAATCCCATATTTCCCGAAGTGACGGTTTGCGCAAAAATATACCCAAGAGCACACTGTGCTTCGGCAATAAGCATAATATTTTTTGAGTTATCTATAATAAAAGTAAAAAACTGAATGCTCTTTTGATAGTTTCCGCCATGAACTTCAGCAAAGCGAAAAATACTGTTTGCGTTATCAAAAAGCATTTGAAAATAGATATTTTGCGATTTTTGTGCTAAGTTTTGTTCCGTTGCGTTACAGCGAGAAAAAAGCGGTGTTTCCATCTCCTTACTATAAAATGACATTTTTTTTAAAGAAAATGCTTCTTCCGGCAACAAATCCTTATCCATAGAGTGAAGTTGATTTGCTTGAAAAATTACTTCCAACAGCTCTTTGGCTCGTACATACGATCTATGAAATTTCCAGCATTTCTCTTGGCCTTGGCGAGCAATTTCTTTATATTTATCGGGGTTCTCCAAAATATCATGTACAAGAGGAACAAGGTTCTGCGGGGTGTAATAAAGCAAATCCTCTTTATCGTTAAAATACAAATCCATGCCGTCCATCTGTTCCTCTGTCAGCAATACACTTCCTGATGCTAAGGCTTGCAAGACCCTTAGCGTCAATCCATTAAAAAGATTTTCATTCAAAACCGCTACAGATGAAGCAAAAATATCTTGCATTTCTGATTCACTTAAATCCTGAAAAATCTGAAAATCTTCTTTTTGGGGAAAGTTTTCGAAAAGCTGTGACAGTAAATAACCACGCTTTAGGCGTTCTTCGGATGTGCGCCCCACAAAGCTTAAGCCTAAAGATTTTGCTTGTGCATGCCTAAAGTCCGACTCCTGGGCACAAAGTGGCAGCCAATGAGCCTTAATTCCAAAGCCTTCCAACTCTTTTACCGATGATTGCTGATCCACAAACACATAATCAAAAAATCGCAATAAGTATTTATAATAGTAAATATTTATCGTTGAATCAACCGCATAGACAGCCACAGGAACAGAGCATTCTTGTAAAACAGTTAAATCTTCCTCAGGCCACGGAAATTTACCCACAAATTCGATAACGATTAAATCAACCTGCCCAGAAAATTTTTCAAAAGCGCTGAAGCTTTCTGACTCAATTTGATGTGAGAAACTCGAAAAAGGTAGCAGTTCCACACCCTTTATTTGGCGAAACCCTTCTGCTAAAAAAGACCCTAAGTGGGCAATTTTCATCATTCAATCCTCTTTTACTACGTATACTTTCTTGCGACAGTACACTCGATTATCTCAAAAAGCAATCTCATTTCTAATAATTTACCGCAATTCCAAAATCCCGCTTTACTTCGAGCATCTGTAACATACTGACAAAAAACAATTAAACATTATTCGATTTATAAATAACTTCGCAAATAAAAACACTTAATTGTTTTTTTCAAGGGCTTTAATTTGCAAATTAAATAAAAACAGGCTATATTTCTTCGGACATTATTTTCTTTAACCATAAGGCTTTTTCATGAAAACCCAACTAAGAACTTTTTTTCTAACCATTTTCGCAAGTCTTCTCTTGCTTTCCACTATAAACACCCCCGTACATGCAAAAGTTACTTGGCACGCTCCGCAAGAAGTCAGCCAAGGCAGAGCCTTTGTGATTTCCTTTACAGACGATGAGCCTTTCAAAGGCACCCTTATATGGCGTAAAAAAAATATACCTTTCCAAGCAAGTTCACTCTCTCAAAGCGGAAATTATGAAACACAAGTGATGCTTGGCATGCCCATGGACGCCAAGGGAAAACTTGACCTTACCTATACCCTCAAACAAAACAAAAAAAACGAGCAAAAAGGACAGACCTTGATAGAGGTCATGCCTGTGAAATGGATAGCTCAACAACTCTCCGTTGAGCCCAAATATGTAAATTATCCTAAAGAAACCTTGGATCGCATCACCAAAGAACGTGAGAAACGTGCACCACTTATGGCGAATATCGACCCTGTTCCCACATGGGAACTCCCTTTTTTACGTCCTGTAAAAGGTGGCATCAGCGGTTCTTTTGCGGAAAGAAGAGTTTTCAATAATGAACCACGCTCCCCTCACACAGGAACAGATATGCGAGGCGCTACGGGGACTCCCATTTACAGCTTGGCCGACGGCGAAGTTGTTTTAGCCGAAAACCATTATTTTTCCGGCAATATGGTTATTATCGACCATGGACAAGGGGTTATGTCCCTTTATGCTCATCTCAGTAAATTCACTGCCAAAGTCGGTGACAAAATCAAGAAAGGCCAAGAAGTCGGTAAAGTAGGCGCAACAGGGCGAGTAACAGGCCCTCACTTACACCTTGGTGTGTACGTGCAAGGCGTTCCGGTAGACCCTATACCTCTTATGACCGCTCCCCTTGCCATTGTGGGAGGCCCTACCCCCATACAACCCAGACCACAAACAAACTCTCAGAAAAATAAATAAGCCTCCCTCTCATAAAAAAAAGGATTAAGGACACGCCATGGCCGCAAAAACAAAAGAACTCCCTTTTGAAACTAAAATGGAACGTTTACAAGAAATCGTCAGCTCGTTGGAGCAAGGCAAAGTTTCCTTGGCAGAAAGCATCGCCCTTTACAAAGAAGGCTTGCAACATAGTCAAAAATGCCGTGAAGAGTTAGAGAAGGCAAGGCACGAAATCCAAATCCTCAGCCAAGGGCAATGGGAAGACTTTAATCTTGATTTGGTCAACACCCAAAATTACAGTGAAGACGTAGCAAAAAACTTAGAAAACTCAAATATTAACTCCGATTTCAATACAAAAGATTAATAAGAGAAACGTAATAAAAGGATTTGTCATGAGCACTCAATATAAAGAACAAGAAACCATTCGCAATAATGCCAAGCAAGAGTTTTCTTTGCAAGCACAGTACAGCGAAGCTTTCCAAAATACCTACGGTCAAGCAAACGGACTGCAAGCAAGCGCAGAAAATGACCAATTTTCAGCCTTCAACCAATTGCACACCGAATGCATGAAAAAAAGACTGGCTTTTATGGAAAATTATTTAGACAGCCTCCTTTTAGAGGAAAGCATCCCCGCCAATCTTTCAAAAGCCATGCGCTACAGCCTGATGGCCGGCGGAAAAAGACTGCGTCCCATCTTCTGTCTTTCTTCTGCCAAGCTCTGTGCAAACGACAAAGATTTTACAAAAATCCTTCCTTTTGCGGCCGCTCTTGAAATGATCCACACCTATTCTCTTATCCATGATGACTTACCGGCCATGGATAATGATGACTTGCGCCGCGGCAAACCTACTTGCCACAAAGCATTTGACGAAGGCACCGCCATTTTGGCAGGTGACGGCCTGCTTACAGACGCTTTTTATATGATGTCTACCTGTGATTTGCCTGCACAAAACGTGCTTAAAGCTTTGCAAGCCATTGCCGTTGCTGTCGGTTCAAGCGGTATGGTCGGAGGACAAATGCTCGACCTTGACGCCGAAGGAAAACATATCAGTCATGAAGAGCTTTGTTTACTCAACGCCAAAAAAACAGGTGCCCTTATCCGCACCAGTTGCGAAGCCGGCAGTATCCTTATGGGAGCAAGCCCCGAAGTGCAAGAAGCTATGGTGAAATACGGAAATGCCATCGGTATTGCCTTCCAAATTATCGATGACGTTCTTGACATTATTGGTGACAGTAAACTTCTCGGAAAAAATGTCGGTAGCGATGTTGCGAACAATAAAGCGACTTGGCCTTCTCATATCGGCCTTGAAAAAAGCAAAGAAGAAGCGTTACGCTATTGCCAAGAAGCAGTTCAAGCCTTAGATTCCATAAAACATCTTGAAGGTGTGGATCTCCAAGAAATTCACTTCTTACAAAAAAGCGCCCATGATATGGCTCATAGGGTTTACTAATGAAAGAATCAAAACCCCTCGTTTCAGAATTACTGATAGAAATGGATTTGCCAAATGCCATTCCCACCTTATCTTTGGCGGAAAAAGAAAACTTGGCAAAAGAAATAAGGCAAACGCTTATCCATGTGGCCGCAAAAAATGGCGGACACTTGGCGCCGTCCCTTGGTGTGGTTGAGTTGACCATCGCCCTTGCCACTGTTTTTAATCCTGCCCGTGACCATGTGGTTTGGGATGTGGGGCATCAGTGCTATGCGTGGAAGCTTCTCACAGGAAGAGCAAAGGATTTTCACACCTTGCGCCAATTTGACGGCATAGCGGGCTATCCTAAGATCAGTGAAAGCCCTATGTATGACAGCTTTGGAGTCGGTCACGCTTCAACCTCTATTTCTGCCGCTCTCGGTATCGCTATGGCTAGGGATTTAAAAGAAAGCTCCAAAAGCATCATCCCTGCAGCAGAAGGCAACACACCTGAAATCTCTCAAAAAGAAAGCTCTCAAGACGGTGGAGAGCACGTTATTGCTGTGATAGGCGACGGCGCCCTCACAGGTGGCATGGCCTTTGAAGCGCTCAATCAAGCGGGTGGTCTTAAAAAGAAAATGATTGTTATCCTTAACGATAATGAAATGTCCATTTCTGATAACGTAGGCGCTCTTTCTCAGTTTTTAAGCCGTAACCTTGCCAATAAAAAATACATGAAGTTCAAGAAAGAAACGGGTGAACTTTTAAAATCCATCCCAAAAATCGGAAACTTCCTTTATGATGTGGCGGAAAAAGGTGAAAAAAGTTTCAAAGCCTTCTTTACCCCAGGTATGCTTTTTGAAGCCTTTGATTTTAGCTACATCGGCCCCGTCGACGGGCATGATTTTGAACAGTTGGAACGCCATTTAGCCATGGCCAAAGAACTTTCTCGCCCTGTTCTCTTACATGTTCGCACCAAAAAAGGTAATGGCTACCCCCCTGCCGAAAATAACCCCTCACGCTTTCACCGTACCCCCGGTTTTGAGCCTGAAACAGGACTTGTTTTCCCCCCCCCTGTCAGCAATCAGCCCAAAGGCCCAGGTTTTACCAAAATTTTCGGCTCTTCCATCTGTAAATTAGCCGCCGAAGACAAGCGCATCGTAGCCATCAGCGCCGCCATGCCCGACGGTACAGGACTTGGAGATTTCAGAACTCGTTTTCCCGATCGTTTTATCGATACAGGGATTTGTGAAGAACATGCCGTAACCTTTGCCGCAGGTATGGCCACTCGCGGATTTAAACCCGTGGTCGCCATCTATTCCACCTTTATGCAAAGAGCGGTCGACCAAGTTATACATGATGTTTGTATACAAAATCTGCCTGTGGTTTTCTGTCTCGACAGAGCCGGCATTGTCGGCGAAGACGGCCCCACTCATCACGGTTGTTTCGATCTCAGCTTTTTGCGTGCCATCCCCAATATGCACGTGCTTGCGCCTCGTGATGAAGCGGATCTTCCCAATGTTCTTTATACCGCACTCCACCTTAACGCCCCCGTAGCGCTTCGCTATCCCCCCTTCCCAACACGCAGTGAAGCTACCCCAAGCGATGATTTTAAACTCATCCCCCTCGGCCAAGGTGAAATGTTGATTGAACCAAGAAACACCAAAAAGGTCTGTGTTATCGGAGTCGGTCACCGCCTCCATCCTTGCCGTGAAGCAGTGGAACAAATGTCCGCCGAAGGCAGAGACGGCATAGCCCTCTTTGACGCTCGCTGGATACGCCCCCTTCCCGAAGAGCAGTTGCGCCAAATCGTCAGCGAATACAAAAACCTCTTCATCGTTGAAGAAAACGTCAAAGCGGGCGGTTTTTCCTCCGCTATCTTGGAATTCCTCAACGACAACGAACTCATACAAGATCTCAACATCAAACGTATCGGTCTTCCCGACGATCGCTTTGTGGAACACGGTTCCGTCAGACAATTACGCGAAACCTGTGGGCTTGACGTAAACAGCCTCACAGATTCCCTCAGAGATTTTTGGGACAAAGTTTGTGGTTAGTTTGAGATATTTAGTTTTAGGATGATTTTTTGAGGGGGGAACCCCATTTTTGATGTCAAAAATGAGGTTCCCCCCTCAAACTCC
>CAYJHY010000079.1:0-7924 GCA_964369875.1 uncultured Mailhella sp. | reverse complement strand
GGAGGTGTTTCATGGGATCTATTCGTTTTTTGCACGTAGCTGATGTGCACCTTGACGCAAGCATAGGTTTAAAATATTTAGAAGGGGAAAACCACTTCGAAATTCAGAATGCAACCTTCTTGGCGTTGGATAATCTCGTGGAATTGTGCAGAAAACACTTCCCTGATTTTGTCATATTCTCAGGAGACATGTATAATAATCTCGAAGCCAGCTTACGAGCTCGCTTTGCCTTGAAAAAAACCTTTGAGGAGCTTTGCAGACTCAACATTCCTGTCTATTACGCCCACGGAAACCACGACCCGTTGAATGAAAAAACCGAGACAGACGCCTTATCCTTCACTTGGCCTTCCAATGTCCATATTTTTCCAACAAGTTGGAAACACTTCTCCTTCCCACCAACAGACGAGTGTGAAATTATTGAAGAAGAAAGTGAAAAATCCAAGGAAAAAACAAAAAATACCTCCCAAGAAAAAGTCAGAATTTACGGCATCAGCCATGAAACTCATATCGAGCATCGCAATTTAGCGCATTTGTTCCATCCCGAACCGTGTTCTTGTTTGAAGATTGGGGTCTTGCATACCAGTTTGAACGCAAGTATTACCAATAACTCAACAGAAATATACGCACCGTGCAGTCCTGCAGACTTACAAAGTAAAAACATGCATTACTGGGCCTTGGGACATGTACACTCCCATGATATTATCCAAGAAAATCCACCCATGGTTTATCCCGGATCTTTACAAGGTCTTCATATCAACGAAACAGGTGCTCACGGTTGTGTATTGGTGGAAGTTGAGACATACGACAATAATACAGAAAAAGATATGCATATCTCCCAACCCAAAATAACCTTTATTCCTCTTGCGCCCGTGAAGTGGCAAGTTCTTGAGATAAATCTTTCAGATAAAAGCAACGAAAACTTAGATGATATTGTTAAATTACAACACCATATAAGCCAAAACATATCGCAACAAATTCGCTTATCAGAACAAGAAGACTTATGCACCGATCACATTTTTAGAATCACTCTTCATGGCAACAGTGTTTTATCATCAAAGCTAAAAGACAAAGACGTACTGCGAGAACTTGCAAAAGCTTTACAGAAAAGCAATACAAAGCCACGACTTTGGGTAAAGGACATCCAGTCTATGGTGCGTCCACTGTTTAATTTTGAAGAAGCCCAAAGCAGAGATGATATTTTAGGAGAAAGTCTTCGAATTGCAAAAGACCTAAGAAATGCAAAAATCGATCGTCAACCATTTTTCGAAGAAGCATCCGACGTTTTAGGCGCAAAAATTGCTCGCTATACCGAAAATCTAAAAATACGAAACAGCGCTTCTCCACTTAATGACGAACAAGCTTTTTTAGATTTGTTATCCAAAGCAGAAGAAATTTGTGTGGAAATCTTTGAACCAAAGCAAAACTAAGGAAATAATATCAAATCAAAATCTTATCTTTGATAACAATCTGTAAACATTTCCTTTTGTAAAGATCTTTTATTACGCAAATAGTAGGTTATATATATGTATATCAAAAATTTTCATATAGAAGAATTTGGGCCCCTCAAAAATTTTACCGTGGAAGATATTCCGTGCAGTATAGCCATTTTTTTGGGTAAAAACGAAGCCGGAAAAAGTTCAGCCATGGAATTTATCCGAACTATGCTTATGGGAATCCCCAGCAAAAGGAATATATTAACCCAAAATATCAGAAATTCTAAGGGCGGGCGCATGCGAATCCATGACGGCTTGCATGGCGATATAGATATCATTAAAAACTTTATCGACTACCCTAACCAAACCCAGCTTTTTGATGCAAACGGTAATAAATGCAAAGAACATATTCTCACTGACATGTATGGCGGTGTCACCCGTGATGTCTATCGCATGATTTTTGGCTTTAATTTATTGGAATTGCAAAACATAGGTTCTTTTCACGGTTCCGAAATTTTCAATTCCCTTCTCGGTGCAAGTTTTGGGCTTGGTCTTCGCGGGCCGGTACTCGCCCTAGAGCAAATTCAAGAAAAAATGGATCTCCTTTATAAAAGTAGAGGTAAAAACTCCGGTCTGCAAAAACTTTTTGATAAATGGAATAATAATAAAAATGCTCTCGACCTTGCCCACGAGGAAGTTTTACAATTTGAAAATTTGCAAAAAAAACGTAGAGCCTTTGAAGAAGAACTTGCCGAATTAAAACACAAAAAGAGTGATTACATCAACCACTCCAAAGAATTGCAAATATTACTTGCCGCCTATCCTCAATGGGAAAAATGGGCAGAACTTCAAGATCAATTGCTGCATTTACCCAGTGTCAACATTTCCTTCCCACAAAATGCGGAAGTGGTGCTTGAGCGCATCTTGGAACAGAAAAAAATCCAAGAAAAAAACATTGAAGGTTTCCAGATTAAACTGGAAGATTTACAAAACAAAATCAAAAATATACGCTTTGACAACTTCTTACTGGAACAAAAGCAAAGTATTTTAGATTTGATGGAAGAAAAAGGCGCATACCGCAATGCAAGCAAAGAATACACCATTCTTTCTGTTAAAAAAGAACAGTATTTGCCGACTCTTGCCAAAGCTGCCGCTAATGTCAAATTAAGATGGATTTTGCTTGACGGTAACAATTCAGAGCGTCAAAACCTCACAAATCAAGGTTTGGAAATCTTTTTAGAAAAGATCCCTCATGATGAAGCTTTTCTTAAAGATTTCGGAAAGCATGAAGCGAGCATTTTAGAAGCGGAATCTTTTGTACAAAGCGCAAAAACAGCTTTAGAATATGCACAGAAAGATATAAAAAATGCCGTAGCCAAAAGAGAGCAACTGGAACAACAAAAAGTTGAAAAAGAACAAAATGAATCCCCAAATAATGCACAAAGTGATTCTTTTTTGGGGTCCGTTGCACATTTTGAAAGCCTTATCCAAGAGGTAAAAGAACTTTTTACAACTTTACCCCAAAAGCAACAACGCGTACTCACACTGCTCAATGATTGGAAAAAATATATAGGAAATTTAGAATTACTTCCCTTTGAAGACTCCTCTTTCCAAATAGAACAAAACTCAGAAATTTCTCAAAAAATAGAAAGCATTCTTTTTCTTTCGGATGAAGATAAACAGTATTTTATAAAAGCTGTGGCTCTCACGCATACTATTAAGGATAATCAAGAAGAAATTATTCGCTTATCACAAAAATATCTGGATGCAGAACAAACCACAAATGAAATTTATGAGCAATTGAAAAAAACCGAAGCACAGTTACTCGAGCTTGGCATAGAAGAAGAACAAGATCCCCAAATTCTACAAAGAGAATTGCAAGAAGATAAAGTCATAAGTGACAGTATTGAATTGCATAGTCGGGCTTTACAAAAACTTAACACCATTGACGAACTAAGAACACAAAGTCTCGCGCGCTTAAAAGCCCTGCATGCAGAAAAAAGTAATGCAGAAAAAAATATTGAAGAAAGTAACATATCCTCTTTAGCCTATTTTCCGGGTGTTGCAGGCATAGGTGTCAGCTCCATGCTCATGACAATCCGCCTGCTTGGAGGTGAAGACCTTCTGCTTATGGCTTCTTTGCAGGATACACTTTTTGCTTTTATGGCGTCCTTTGTTACAACTTTATTTATTCCGTACTGGCTCCCAATCGGTCTTTTTTGTCTTTCGATTTTCAGCATATTTTTACCTTTTTATAAGTCTTCTTCTCTAAAATCCAATGTAAGTCGCTTTTATGAAATCCATAATGCCATGACAAAGAGCATTGAGAACTTACTGGCGCTCAAACTTGAAGAAAACTCTGTTATTTCCATTAGTTTTAATATTAACGAAGAAGAACAGAATTCTTTTTATCATGAAAAAATCCAAAAAATGCTTGTGGCAAAGAAGCAACAAGGCGAAGATTTGGACTTACTTGAACTCAGCCAAGGGAACACTTTGTCACTTGAAAGTTTTTCAAATCAAACCTACCCCCTTGAAGATTACTTATCCGATCCACAAAACGCCCATGCCGAACACGAGATTGAAACACTTATCCAAGAAGTTGAACTCTATCAAGAACTTGCCTCCGCGTTAAGAAATTCCTTGAAAGAGAAAAGAGACGCAGAATACGAAGAACTTGAAGAAAGAGAAAAAAACAGACAACAAATTCAGTATAGCAGCGAAGAAAAACAGTTGCTCAATCAAAAACAAATCTATGAAAAATTATACACGGAACACTTGGCCCATTTACAGCAACTTGCTACAGAAAGAGAAGAATACCTTATAGAAGCTTCTATCAAACCGGAAATATCAGCAAAACAAATTGCTACGTTCTTTTTACGTATTGATGCTTGTCTCAATACCGAAAAGAAGTTTTTTCAATTATTTGAAGAGTGCCAACAAGATTATACCGTTATTGATGAAGTTAAGTTCTTTGCCAAAAAATATTTTGCCGAACCTTTCAAAGGTATTCTGGCACAAACACAAACCGGCATTCAAGAGTTCTCACAATTTTTAGATAGCTTACAAGAGCATGTTCAACAAAGAAAGGCTCTTAGCGTAGAAAATACGGCATCAACCACAGAAAAAGAAATTGAATCTGCACTTCATGCCGAAGAGCAAGCCAAAAAACATGCAGAAAGAGTCAAAGAAGACTTAAACCAAAGGCAGACCAAACTGGAAGCAGCCTTTGACGCCTGCGTGGACTTTTTATGTCAAAAAGGTTATTTGGACTCAAAAAATTTCCACGATTACTATGAACGCATGGCTAAAGAAGATCTCTCATCCTACCAAAATGAAGACGGTTTAACATCCACCAAGGAACAAACAGCCGAGCCCGACAACTCTTTGAAAACTCAGGACAAGGAAGGCAAACAAGATAAAAAGTTTGACACCAAACTACTCAAGAACCTTCTGGAATATATCAATATTTTCAAAAATGCACGTGTCGAATATAAAGACATCCAAAATGATTTGGCACAAGTTAAAAATATTATTGCTAAGTTTGAGGCCACCCTTAAAGTGATTATTCGTGCCGCCGACTACAAGCCAAAGTTACAAATACTCGGCAGTGATGTAAAAACAAACCCTCTTGATGATTTTACCCATTTGCATAATGCTCTATTAAAGGAAATTGAAAAAAATAGACAAAAAGAAGTATTGGGGAAAAATCTGAGCGACATAGAACAGCAAAAACTTGAGGTGCAAGCAGATTTAACAGAAATTTCAGAAAACCTTAACGCCCTCTTCCACCTAGCAAATGTTCAAACCGAAGAAGAATTACGCTCACTGATTACCTTTCAAAAGCAAAAAGAACAAATTGTTCAAAATTCTCTTGCTATTGAAGAAGCTTTTAAAAACACCGACGTTCCCGAGTATCTTACTCAGCACAAAAAAATTGTGGAGGACACCTCCAAACCTGAGAAAGAACCCGAAAACCCAAAACCGTCTATTTTTGAATATTTTTCTAAAGGTATGAATAAAATCTGGCAAGAAGAAATTGAAGGTCTCAAACACGCTTGCGATTCCATCGAAGAAAAAGAAACAGAGTTACAAAACAACTGTGGTGCCCTTTCTGAAAAATGCGAAAACCTTGCGGCCTCGTTGAGTCTTGATGCATTGCGTCAAGAACAATTGGATATTGAAGAAAAAATTGAAGATACATACCAAGAGTGGTTAGAGTTATCCCTTGCCAAGCAAATTATTACCAAAGCAAGAAAGCAATACGAGCAAAACAGACAACCCAAGGTAATTGCTCTTGCTTCTGAATACTTTGCAGCGATTACCGATAATGCCTGGGAACAAATTTATGTTTCTCTAGACGACAGAGATATAAAAATTCTAGATAAAGGCGGAATTCCGCTTAATCCTGAAATCCTAAGCCAAGGCACTAAAGAACAGCTTTATCTGGCCTTGCGTCTGGCCCACATTAAGATCCGTGCCCAATCTCACCAACCACTCCCCATCCTTATGGATGATATATTGGTGAACTTCGATAATGAAAGAATGGAAAACACCGTGGGTATTTTGAAAAAAATTGTGGAAGAAAATCCTTTTAACACTCATATTGCAAACGATTCAAACAAAGAATACTCTTGCCATGGTCAACAAATACTTTACTACACTTGCCATGAAAAAACTGCTGAGATTTTACAAAAGCATATTAAAGATACAAAAGTTTACTTAGTGGAAAACAAGCAAGTGAGAGCTTTGGCTTAATGTTATAGTTTTTGTTTTTTTTTGGGAGGGGAAAACCCTTTTTTGTGGGGCAACAAGATGACGCTTGGGGCTACGTCCTGTAGCCCACTCGCTCTCACTCACAAGAATCGTGGTTCTTGTTTCGTTCGCACTGCGTGGCTTGCCACTTCCTGTGGCAATTATATAAAGCGGTTTTCCCCTCCCCAAACCCCACCCCTTTTCCAAAAAAAACTTTAATAATGGGACAGTAAATACGAGGGTGTGTCTCCAAATTAAATTAATTTTGAATTTTGGTAAGGAAAACGAGTTTTTTGCGATGGGAGTGTACATAGCGCGTACATGACCTGTGCAAAAAAGGAGTTTGACGCAGTCCATAAATACAAAAGGAATAATTTGACGACACTATCTAAAAAGCATGTTTTTTATGATACCATACTTTCAGTTTTTCAGAGAATTGGAATGACGTGCCCCCACATTCGATTTTCTTTTACTAACTTTGGTAAGCAAATAGAACATATACAGGGTTTCCAAAGGGAATTATTCCCTTTGGTGGGGAGTTTGAGGGGTAAAACCCCTCAAAAATCAAATAGAGCATTTCTTGATTATCATTTCTTCAAATACTCTAATATTGTCATTTCAAAAGAAGAGTGCTCTGATGAGTTTCTCCCCAAACATGCATAGCCTTTAAAATTTCATGCAAGCTATATCCATATTCACTGATTGCATATTCTACTTTGGCAGGCTTTTCTTCATAAACCGTTCTGATGATTATACCGTCTTGTTCAAGCTCTCGTAATTGACTGGTAAGCATGCGCTGGGTAACACTTGGGATTCTTCTTTTTAATTCACCATACCTGAGCGTACCATTTTTGATAAGTATAAAAATGATGATAGCCTTCCACTTTCCACCTATAACACTAAGCGTGGCGCTTACAGGGCAGCCATGCGGATGTGTCCTTTTGGATATAACAGTCATTTTCAAACTCCTAAAAAAGATAGTATTATAATTGTGCCTACTTGTAATAAAGCTATAGCTGTATTATATGTAACAACTTGCCTAACCATTCATAAACATTATATAAAACTAACAGGAGTTATACAATATGTTTTCAAGAAGAAATTTTTTAAAAAATACAGCTATGTTTGCAACCGTAGGAGCTATTGCGGGTGCTAACATTTTAAATGGTTCAAAAGCTCAAGCAGCCACTAAGAATATGTCGGCCATTGATGCCATCATGACTCGTCGCAGTGTTCGCTCTTACACCGATGAGCCTGTCAGCCAAGAGCATATTGATTTGTTATTAAAGGCCGCCATGCAAGCGCCGAGTGCCGGTGATGATCAACCGTGGGAATTTTTGGTCGTGACAGATAAAGCAATGTTATTGGAAGTAACCAAAGTAAAGAAAGCGGTAGCTATGGCAAAAGACGCTCCTTTAGGAATTTTAACTTGTATCAATACTGACTATGAAAAACTTGAAGGTTTTGCAGAACAGAGTGTAAGTTGTGCAACTCAAAATATTTTATTGGCGGCACATGCCATCGGCCTTGGAGCTGTTTGGACAAGCGCATACCCCAATGAAAAATTTGTGGAAGGCTACAGAAAAGTTTTCAACCTTCCCGCAAATATTATTCCTGTCGCCTTTGTGGTAATCGGCCACCCCAAAGCTAAAATGAAAGTAAAAGATACCTATAAAGCCGACAGAGTTCATGTCAATAAGTGGTAATATCCTCTTTGTGGTTTAATTTTATTTTTT
>CAYJHY010000078.1:0-8133 GCA_964369875.1 uncultured Mailhella sp. | reverse complement strand
ATGAACTTTTGGAACTGGAAAGCTCCTATAGTGCCTATCGTAAAGAGCACTTTGTGCTCGATTATGATGATTTGCTTTTTGAGCTTGAAACGGCTTTGAGGGAAAATGAACGTTTACGTGACTATATGCACGATAGATTTCGCTACATCATGGTGGACGAATATCAGGATACGAACAAGGTGCAAGCCCGTTTGGTGCGCCTTTGCACGGGGCCCGAAAGTAATGTGATGGCGGTGGGCGATGATGCCCAGTCCATTTATGCTTTCCGTGGGGCGGATGTGCAAAATATTTTGGAATTTCCAAAACTTTTTGCCAATACAAAAGTTATTCGCCTAGAAGAAAATTACCGTTCTGTGCAACCTATTTTAGATGTTTCCAATGCTATTTTGAAAAACGCTCCCTTTGGCTTTCAGAAAAATTTATTCTCCAAGCGTGAGTATGATTTGCGCCCGTGGGTGAAAATGTATCGCCCCATGAGTGATATTTCTCAGGCACGTCTTGCGGCGCAAAAAATCGCCGAGCTTTTGCGTACGGAAGACCCTCAAGAGATTGCCGTGCTGTTCCGTGCCGGCTATCAATCCTATCACTTGGAAGTGGAGCTGAATAAACTTAATATTATGTTTAAGAAATATGGGGGGGTACGCTATACGGAAGCCTCTCATATCAAAGATATTTTAGCCTTTGCGCGCCTACTTATCAACCCTGTAGACTTACCTGCCTTTGAGCGCGTGGCCTCTTTGTCCAAAGGGGTGGGGCCAAAGACGGCGCATAAGATCTTTAGTATTGCTATTCAAGGAGATAAGGCGGCTTTACAAAAAGCGTGCGCCAAATACGAAAAACTTTGGCAAGACTTGTTGCTTCTGATGGAAATTCAGCAAGCCAAGGCGACCCCAGAACAAGTTTTCAGACGCCTTATAGAGCATTATCAGCCTCGTATGGAAGAGATTTACCCCGATGACTGGCCACGACGTCAGCAAGGGCTTGAAGAGCTTATCGGTATTGCAAAGGCCTATCAAGATTTAGCCTTGTTTATGGCGGATTTGTCCCTTGAAAACCCCGATGATGATAAGGACAAGGAAGAAGAAATGCGTCGCAGTATCACGCTTTCCACCGTCCATTCTGCCAAAGGGCTTGAGTGGCAACACGTCTTTATTTTGGATTTGGTGGAAGATCGCTTTCCCTCACGCCATGCACTGACTCGGGCGGATGATTACGAAGAGGAAAGACGCCTTTTGTATGTGGCTTGCACAAGGGCAAAAGACAGCCTCAATCTTTTTGTTCCACAAAAAATCTTCCAACGCAACCAAGGTTTTGAAGAAAGGGCGACCCCAAGTCCCTTTATTTGCGAAATTCCCAGTTCCATGTATATGGAAGTGATGGAACGTTTTGGCGGGCAACTTGTGGAAAATGTGCAAACTTCAAGCTTGCCGACCACTTCTTATTTACAAAAGCACACCAAAGAGCCGAGCGCCTATAATCAAGAGGATTTTTCCCAAGAATTACCCGACGAAAAAGAGGAAAAGGAAGAAAAGGTCAATCCATATACCTATAAAAACAAGCGTGACGATCACAAAGACAGTTACGTTAATTTTGATAACAGAGAACGCTCCAAGGCGCTTGACGATATAGATTTTGCCAGCAGGCAACCGCAAATCAAAACGGCTCATCTTGGTTTTTGCACCCATAAGGTTTTTGGCAGGGGCAAGGTTATTCAGGAAATTGATAAAGATAAAGTTCGGGTGAACTTTGTGGGCTTCGGCTTGAAAGTTATTATGAAAAATTATGTGACTTTTGATTAGGTTAGATTTTTGGGAGGGGAAAAACCTTTTTTGTGAACAAAAAAGCGTTTTTCCCCTCCCAAACCCTCCCTTTTTCCAAAAAAAACTTTAATATTGAAGTGTGTTTTTTTATCTCGATAATGTTATTAATAAATAGAAATAAGTACTTGCAAAACGAGTTTTAATAACATCTTATTATTAAAAAGTTTTGTGGGGGAGAGCTCGCGAGGGGCGAACTTTTCCAAAAGTTCCCCCTCTCGAAAAAACAAAAATAAACCAAAAGAACAAACAGAGAAGAACGTTTAGAAAAGTGAGGCGAGTATGGAACTTGGTTTTTTGCGTGAAATTGTGGGTATTTTCTTATTATCCATTGTGGTAGTGCTGATTTCGCATAAATTTAAAGTCCCGACGATTTTGGGTTTGCTGCTAACGGGGCTTCTTTGCGGTCCTTCGGCGCTTGGGGTTGTTTCCAATCATCACGCGGTTGATATTATGGCGGAAGTTGGGGTTGCGCTTCTTCTTTTCACTATCGGGATGGAGCTTTCGGCTAAGGAACTTATCCGTATGAAGCGTTCGCTCTTGGTGGGCGGAGGCGGACAGGTAGCCTTAACGGTTGCTGTTATCACGGCGCTTTGCCTTCTCTTTTTGCCTTTTTCTCAAGCGCTTGTTATGGGCTGTTTGGTTACTTTGTCTTCAACGGCCATTGTGCTCAGCCTTTTTCAGCAAAAGGCGCAAACCGAATCCCCTCAGGGGCGTGCAAGCTTAAGTATTCTTATTTTTCAAGATATTGTCATTGTTCCCATGATGCTTATTTTCCCCTTGCTTAAAGGGGATATGGAAATGTCTTTTTCCTCAACCATGATCAATTTGGGCACAGACCTTAGTTTGATTGTGGGCTTGTTTTTGTTCGGTAAATATTTATTGCCACGCCTAATGCTCAGCGTTGTGCGTACCAGAAGCCGTGAACTTATGTTGATGACGACCCTTGGCTTATGCCTTGCCATTGCCCTTTCCACAGCGGCCGTGGGGCTTTCTTTGTCCCTTGGGGCGTTTATAGCGGGGCTTTTGCTGGCGGAATCCGAGTACAGTTTGAGTGTTATGGAAAACGTGTTGCCCTTTAAGGAAGTGTTCACCAGTATCTTCTTTATTTCTGTGGGCATGCTTCTTAACTTGAATTTCTTCTTTGAAAATATTTTAATGATTGTGGTTTTCGCCACGGTGATTGTTTGTTTGAAAATCATTATTATGATTCCCGTGGTGCTGATGGCAGGGCTTTCTTTGCGTACCGCCATTATTACTGCGCTGAGCCTTGCTCAAGTCGGTGAGTTTTCCTTTGTACTTGCAGGATCTGCCCTTGATTTGGCACTTCTCACCGATTTACAATACCAAAACTTCTTGGCCGCAAGTATTGTGACCATGGCGCTTACGCCTGTGTTTATGAGCTATGGGCCAAAAGTGGCTACGGCTGTTTTGAGCCGTGGCGGAAAAGCCCCCATGCCCGAACAAGAAGAAATGGGTGAAAAGGCTGATGGCATAAAAGATCACATTATTATCATTGGTTTTGGTATCGGCGGGAAAAACTTGGCGCAAGTGGCCAAGGAATCACAAATTCCTTATGTTATTTCTGAAATGAATCCCGACACAGTGAAACGTTATCGTGAAACGGAACCCATACGCCACGGTGACGCCTCCTATCCCTTGGTGCTTGAGCACTTACACGTAAAAACCGCAAGGGTACTGGCCATTATGGTTACCGACCCTGTGGGCGCACGAGCCATTATTAACAACGCCAAACAAATAAACCCTAACTTGCATGTGATTGTGCGTGCGCGTTTTGTGGCGGAGGTTCAAGGGCTTATGGATGCGGGGGCGAACGAGGTTATTCCCGAAGAATTTGAAACCTCCATCGAGGTTTTTGCAAGAATTCTTAATCACTACCTTGTTCCAAAACAAGATATTGATGCCCATGTGGCCAAAATCAGACAAAATAATTACACCATGTTACGTAATGTCAACCTTGGGGACAGTGCGACCATCAGCTTGAGAAATTCCTTGCCGTCTTTGCAATTTAGTTCCTATGTTATCGAAGAAGGGGCAATCTTGGCAGGGCAAACTTTGGGGCAAGGCACGCTCAGAGCGCAATTTGTCAACGTGGCCGCTATTAACAGAAATAACGAAATTATGACGAAGCTTACAGGGGAAACCGAATTGCTTGCAGGGGATATTCTCTATATTCTTGGTTCACAAGAAAATCTTTACGCCGCAGAAGAACTTTTTCACAGTAAGTGTGAGTAGGGATTAAGTTTGAATTTTTTGGGGGAAAATTTTTTGTAAAAAATTATTCCCCCAAACCCCTTTCAAAAAATTTTAATTTGTGACGGTAAATTAAAAAACATGTTTCTTATTATATCACACTTTTAGGTTTATGATACTTTGGAATGAGGTGGCTTCACCTTAACATCTCATCAAGTTCGTTGAAAGTTGTATTGAGAAATAGTCTATTGCAACGGGAGACCCGAGGAGCGTAGCGACGAGAGGCGACGGTTAAAGCACAAAATAAGCGTACTTGTATCAGTTTTTATTTCCCGACAAGTTCGCCCTTAAGCGACGTAAGGAGCAAACGGCGAACGCAAAGGGTAAGGAAAGGGGAATTCTAAAGGGGAAAACCAAGGGATAAATCCCTAGGTTTTCCCCTTTAGCTTAAGCGTAAGCAATCATGCATATGGATAAGACCAAGGAGGCATCCTTCGTCATCAAGTACCATCAGGCTGGTAATACCTTTTTCGTTCATAATGCCGATTGCCTTGGAAACAAGGGCATTTTTATCGATGGTTGTGGGGTTTTTGGTCATAACGTCGGACACTTTTTTCTGCAAAAGAGTGTCGTCCATATGGCGTCTTAAATCGCCGTCGGCAATCAGTCCCAAAAGTTTTGCTTTAGAGCCATTGGAGTTGTCGAGGTTGTCCACCACGGCGATACAGCCAAAGCCTTTGGCGGTCATTTCCATTACCGCTTCAGTCATGGCGGCATTTGGGGTGATACAGGGGAGATCTTGCCCCGTATGCATAATATTTTCTACTCGTGAAAGACTTGAGCCAAGCTTTCCGCCTGGGTGAAAATCTCTAAAATCGTAGGCACTAAAGCCTCGTAAATCCACGAGCGCCATGGCAAGAGCATCGCCTAGTGCCAAGGTCATGGTGGTGGAAGAGGTGGGAGCGCACCCTATGGGGCAAGCTTCGGCTTCGTTTGGCAAGGTCAGGCAAATATCGGATTGACTGCCAAGTAGGCTTGCGGGGTTTTTGGTAATGGCTATTATTTTAATGGCATGCCTTGTGGCGTAGCGTATCACCTCCACCAGCTCTTGGGAATCTCCTGAGTTGGATATGGCAAGCAAGACATCACTTTTTGTCAATGCTCCAAGGTCGCCGTGCGAGGCTTCGGCAGGGTGTAAGAAAAAGGATGGTGTTCCTGTGGAGCTCATGGTGGCGGCAATTTTTTTTCCGATATGCCCACTTTTTCCGATGCCTGAGATGATAAGGCGACCTTGGCAAGCATAGATAAGCTCCAAGGCCTGCTTGAAATCATCGCCAAGGCTGTCTTTTAACGTGAGTAATGCTTTTGCTTCCTGTTCCACCACATGTTTTCCTGTGGCGCAGGCAGCTTCTATTTTTTCTGCAAGGGCAGAAGATATATCCATTTTTCACTCTTTATTTATGTGCTAGTTTGAGGGCATCGCTACGACGACGTTTTGCCGCTTCTCGTAAATCTGCCACAACGTCTGATTCATCAACAATTTCACGGCCTAACATTTCTTCGAGAATGTCTTCAAGGCTGATAACGCCGGCTAGTCCACCGTATTCATCAAGAACGGCAAAAAGCTGTTGGTGCAAGTCAAGGGATTTGTGTAAAACAACGTCAAGGGTTTGAGATTCCAAAACAAAATGCATAGGATGCATAATGTCACTTAAAAGAAGATGTCCTTGCCCTTCACGTATTTTAATAGAAACTTCACGGCGTTGTACAATGCCGACAATGTCTTCGTTATCTGTATCGTAAACAGGAATACGGCTAAAGTGCCAAAAGTCAGCATTAGCAAAGGCGTCTTCAATGGTCACGTTCATAGACATAGAAAAAACAACGGTTCTTGGTGTCATAACGTCTTGAACTTTTTTATTGTCGAGGGAGAGAATGTTACTGATAACCTTTTCTTCATAAGGGGCAATAGTGCCTGACTTACGGGACAAAGAAGCCACGATGCGGATATCGTCTTCGGTGGCACTCGGGGCATTGTTGGCAGGGGTGATCAGTCTTGTGATAAAGCCCGTCACAAAGGTGATGGGACTCAGCAAAAGAATCATAAGGCGCAAAGGGTAAACGAGTAAAATAGCCATACCCTTAGAATATACAACCCCAAGGGTTTTGGGGATGATTTCACCAAAAATTAGAATAAGAACAGTGAAGACAATACTGAAAATTAAAAGATTTTCAGCGCCCAGAGCGCTGGTGGCGAGCGCACCCGCAACGGTTGCACCGGCGGTATTGGCAACGGTGTTAAGAGTCAAAACCGCACTGATGGGTTTTTCCACGTTAAGGCGCATTTGGTAGAGTAATTCGCCAATTTTGGGATGCTTTTCTTTTAATTGTTCGATTTGCGTCCAAGTGACGGAATATAACATGGCTTCTGTTGCCGAGCAAACGGCAGAAATTCCTGTTGCCGCCAAAACGGTAAGGATAAGTGCTAACATAGTTTTTTATTAGGGGTTAAATGTTATTGTTTAAGGTAAATCATAATCACGATTATAAAAAAAATCAAGCCCTTTATTTTTGAACTATTTCTTTACACCACTTATATTAATGCTTAGAGTGGGTTTGAGGAAAATAAGCCTCGTCTCTTTTAAATGATAATCGGAAAATTCTATGGATCAAAACAAAGACCTTTCTTTTGCTAAAATTGTACTCATGTGGAGTATTATTCTTTTTGGCTATTTTTTGAGTATTTTTCATTCCTTGACGACGGCAATTTTACAGCCCTATCTTATGGAAGAATTCAAGCTTGACGCAAGCGGTATAACCAATATGGGCAGTATGTTTTTTTACGCCTATCTTTGCATGCAAATTCCAACGGGCTTACTTGCGGATAAGCTTGGCCCCAGAACCACGGCTTTCGGAGGACTTATTGTCGCCACAGTCGGCGCTGTTTGTTTTGCATCGGCATCCTCTGTTTTTTTCTTATATCTGGGGCGTGCTCTTATCGGTCTTGGTATTTCCACTATTTTTGTCTGTGTTTTAAAATTTCAAGTGGCCTTTATGCATCCCAATATTATTACTACCATGACAGGGATCGCCTGCTTTGTGGGGACGCTTGGAGGCATTGTTGCACAAAGTCCGTTAGCCTATATGGTGGAAACGTTTGGCTGGCGAAGCACTGTTTTCGGCATTGGCTGTGTTTCTTTTATCAATGCGCTTTTAGTCTTTTTTGTGGTCGCAAATAGCCCGCCGAAAAAACTATCTATGGAAAACAGCGAAACACAAAGCCAAGCGCAAACACCAAAGAGTGACGTCGGTATAGTTAAGGCTCTGTTTTCCATTATTTTTGACTGGAGAACATGGCCACCTATTATGGTCTATGCCGTGTTTTACGGAACCTATGTGGTACTTATGGGGTATAGCGGTACGTCATGGCTTGAGAATACCTATAATATAAGCGTGATGCAAGCATCATCCTATCTTATTATCGGGGTTGTCGGTTGTGCTATTGCTTGCGTTGTGATTGGAGTTTGGTCAGACAGAATACACAACAGAAAACTTCCATTGCTTGTTGTCGGGGTGTTTTATACTTTGTGTTGGTTTGTTCTTGCGTATTTTAGTGACGGCCTTTCTTTGGCGATGATAAGTGTGCTACTATTTTGTATCGGCTTTTTTAGTTGTGCCTATGTATTATCCTTTTCTTTTGTGCAAGAAATAAATCCGACGGAATTTAGTGGGATTGCCGGCTCGGTGGTCAACATGGGAGGGTATTTGGGGCCTGTTTTTCTTCCGATGCTCTTTGTTTTTATTCAAAACTCTCATGAGAATATACATGGCCTTGAAGCGTATACGGAAAGCTTTACCTATATGTTCTACGCTGTTGGTCTTTGCTTTTTGTTTAGCCTCTTGGCACAAGAGCCCTCTAAAGTTAAGAAGAAATAAGTTTTTGTTTAGATTGGGGGTAGTGTTGAATTTTTTTGGGGGAAAATTTTTTGTAAAAAATTATTCCCCCAAACCCCCTTCAAAAAACTTTAATATGTGAAGTGTATTCGCTTATCAAGTTCCATCGGTTCGTTGAAGACTGTATCGAGAAATAGTCTATTGCAAC
>CAYJHY010000077.1:0-8338 GCA_964369875.1 uncultured Mailhella sp. | reverse complement strand
GGGGGAGGGTTTGGGAGGGGGAAAACACTATTTTTTTCAAAAAATAGGTTTTCCCTCTCCCAACAAAGTCAACCCCGTTTCTGTATTTTTACAAAGTAGCGGCTTCTTCGACCATTTCGAAACATTCGATGACGTCGCCAACTTTAATGTCGTTGTAGTTTTCGAGTCCTACGCCACATTCAAAGCCTTTGGTAACTTCTTTGACGTCGTCTTTGATACGGCGCAAGGAAGAGGCTTTACCTGTGTATACCACGATACCTTCACGCAGGAGGCGAACGCCGCCGTTACGAAGGAGTTTACCGTCGTTAACCATACAACCTGCGATAATACCGATTTTTGGTACGCTGAATGTTTGGCGGACTTCTGCTTGACCGAGGTATACTTCACGACTGATAGGTGCGAGCATACCTGTCATGGCGGCTTTGATTTCTTCCACGAGTTTGTAAATAATGTCGTAGAAGCGGATATCCACCATTTCTTTTTCCGCAACGTCTTTCACTTTAGCTGTAGGTCTTACGTTAAAGCCAATGATGATTGCGTGAGATGCGGCTGCAAGCATAATATCGGTTTCGGTGATGGCACCTGCACCGCTGTGGATAACAGAGATGCGAACTTTTTCGGTGCTGAGCTTGTGTAGAGCTTCTGTGATAGCTTCGAGAGAACCTTGCACGTCGGCTTTGAGCACGAGGTTAAGCACTTTTGCTTCGGCATCGTTCGGTGTGCTGGCAAGGAAGGTTTCCAAGGTAACACGAGATTGCTTGGCAAGCTCACGTTCTCTTTGCTTGATAGCACGAGATTCGGCGATACGGCGAGCGGCTTTTTCGTCGGTAAGACAAATAAACTCTTCACCGGCTTCGGGCACACCGTCAAAACCTTGAATTTCAACAGGAACAGAAGGTCCTGCTTCCTTGATTTTGCGTCCTTGGTCATTGAAGAACGCACGAACACGCCCTGCAAAAACACCACAAACAAAGGCATCGCCTTGATGGAGTGTACCTTCTTGAATAAGAACGGTAGCCACAGGACCACGGCCTTTATCAAGTTTCGCTTCCACAACACGACCGCGAGCGGCTTTGTCGGGGTTAGCGGTAAGTTCCAAGATTTCCGCTTGAAGGGCAATAAGTTCCAAAAGATCGTCAAGGCCTTCGCCGGTTTTGGCGGAAACATAACCCACAACGGTATCACCGCCCCAATCTTCGGCTTGAAGACCAAGCTCAGCAAGTTCACGAAGAACTCTGTCTGGGTTTGCGGCTTCTTTATCGATTTTGTTAACAGCCACCAAGATAGGCACGCCTGCGGCCTTTGAGTGGTTGATAGCTTCCCTTGTTTGTTCCATAACACCATCATCGGCGGCAACAACAAGCACAACAAGGTCGGTTACTTGGGCTCCACGAGCACGCATAGCGGTAAAGGCTTCGTGACCTGGGGTATCAAGGAACGCAATGTCGCCACGTTTTGTTTTTACGTGGTACGCACCGATGTGCTGTGTAATACCACCTGCTTCACCTGTGGTTACGTTTGTTTTACGGATAGCATCGAGAAGAGATGTTTTACCGTGGTCAACGTGACCCATGATAGTAACAACGGGAGGACGTGGTTTTTGGTTTTCGGGGCTTGTTTCCACTTCGGTGGATACCAAGTAGTTATCCTCGGAGAAACCTACTTTTTCTACTTCGTAGCCAAACTCAGCGGCAACCACAGTTGCGGTGTCGATGTCAAGAGCATTGTTGATGGTAGCCATAACGCCGAGACCAAAGAGCACTTTAATAATTTCGCTTGATTTAATACCCATTTGGTGAGCTAAATCAGTAACCCTGATGGCTTCTTCCACGCGGATTTTACGCTTGGCGGCCTTCATGGGCTGTGTGGAACTCGGCTGTTGAATTTGTTGTTTCTTCGGCTTGCGTCTGCGCTGACGGAAGTTTTCGTCATCGTCTCCCATGCCCATAGGCATGTTACTGCGACGACGGAAGCTGTCTTGACTCTCCGGAGAACTGAAATCTACGGTGCGACGACCCTTATTACGTTTTTTACGGCTTTGATCGTTATCAACCGGAGGTAATGCAAAAGCCGGAGCCGGACGAGGAGCACCTGTGCCGGCCGGTCTTGGACCGCGTGGACGGTTTTGACCATCTTTGTCTTGAGGACCTCTAAAGTTTCCACCTTGACCACCTTGACCGCCTTGACCGCCTCCGGGGCCACGGTTTTGACCGCCAAAGCCACCTTGACCGCCTCCGGGGCCACGGTTTTGACCACCAAAGCCACCACGACCGCCACCGGGGGCTCCTTGGCCACCTTGACCGCCTCCGGGACCGCGGTTTTGACCGGCATAACCACCGCCACCTTGGCCTCCGCGGTTTTGACCGCCATAACCACCACGGTTGTCTCTTGGAGGACGACCGTCTCTGTTGTCACGGCCTTCTCTGTTATCACGACGAGTATCGGTCGCTTGTGGTCTTTCCACCACACGAGCGGCATTAACTTCGGGACGAGAAATTACGCGGACATGAGAAACGACAGGTTCGTCTTCACGAGTAACTTTAGTGGCTTTACTTCCGACAGGAGGTAAAATGCTTTTTGTTGCGTCATGATCCGGTTTAGCGGAAGCAGCAGGAGCTTTTTCGGCTTGCTTAGCTTTGTTCTCCGCACTGTCAGCGTCTTGGCTTTTGGCCACAGCATTCACAGTTTCCGTTACTTCGGCAACTTTTTCGGCTTTTTCTGAAGCTTTCACCTCAGCATCTTTACTTTCTTTAGCAACAGGTTTTTCTTCTTTTACAGAAGCGATTGCTTGTTCAACCTTTGGCTCTTGCGCCTTGGCAACTTCTTTCACGTTTTCGACGCTTTGAGCTTTGACCGGTTCCGCCGCGACAGGAGCTTCAACTGCTGTAGGAGCTACTACGGTAGCTGGAGTTACCACGCGTGCTTTGCTGGCTTGAATTTTTTTATTATCTTTTTTAGATAATTCATTTTTTGGAGCAGCTTTTTTACCGTCTTTTTCACTTTTTTCAGCAGCTTTTTCATTATCTTTTGACAAATCTTTAGCGCTATCTTTATCTGCTTCGGCCTTAGCTGTTTTAGCTTTGGGGTTCGCTTTGGCTTTTGCGGTATTATCAGTGTTTTCTTCAGACAAGGTTTCGTCTTTCTTCACTTTTTTATTACTTGCTTTGGCAGCGACCTTTTCTTCTTTTGGAGCATCGGCGCTTGCAACTTCAGCATTTTTCGCCTGTTCGGGCGCTTCACTTGCTGATTCTTCACCTGAATTTTTGGGGCGACGACGAATTTTAACGTCACTTCGAGCTTCGGTGCGAGCTTCGTTCCCTTCGGTATTTTTTGTATCTTTTTTCATTTTTTCACTCATATTTTGTACCCCTTTGCGCTTACGTCTTACTTTTAAGCATTTACTTTTTGGGTTTGCTTCTTCTTTCTAAAAAAGCCTTTATGCGCACCCTTTTGGGTAAACTTTTGTTGACATTCCAAGGAAGTGCAAAGATACCATCCTCGTCCTTCCTGCGTTTTAGTTCTATCGACCGCAAGCGCCCCCCCATAGGTTTCATTTTCTCGGGGAAATACGTATCGTGTAAGCTCATGTTTTTGAAACTTTTGCCTACACATACAACACATACGTATGGGCGTGTGCCCTTTTTTCATATTTATACCTTCAATCCGAGCGTTTTTGACTATTCTTTGTCTTCTTCAATCGGATTTTGAATTTCGTCATCTTCAAGAACATCTTCTTCGAAAACCATTGTTTCGGAAGGTTCGCCCATGAAAGCTTCTTGACCTTCGGCATCGTCGTCGGCTTGCATAACAAATTCTTCGGCATCATTATCAAACATTTCTTCACCGCCAAACACAACTTCTTGCGCTTCGTCGGCGGCTACAGTTTCTTTCATTTCAACTACCGGCGCTTCAATCATGGAACCATCAAGCACGGGAGCAAGGAAAGAAATGGCGGAACGCAAATCAACGATACGGCTTTGAGTAAGAGCAAGGTTTTGTGCAAGCTCTTCATCATCGGCCAATTTCAATGACTCAAGGGTATTGTAACCCGCATCAAGGAATTGTTCCACACTAATTTCGGCAACACTGGCCACTTGTTCCAAACCACGTCCGATAGCATTCGCTTCTTTATAACGGGATTCGGAGAAAATATCGATTTTCCAACCAAGCAATTTAGCGGCAAGTTTGACGTTTTGTCCCTTACGACCGATGGCATTGGTCAATTGATCGTCAGGTACGGTAACTTCCAAAAGGTTTTCGCTTTCGTCCACTACAATTTTGGTGATAACGGCCGGAGCCAAAGCGTTTCTGGCGTAAACACTGATATCGGGATTCCAAACAACAATGTCGATACGCTCTCCACGAAGCTCTTGCACAATGTTTTGGATACGTGAACCGCGCACACCCACACAAGCGCCCACAGGATCTACATCTCTGTCACGAGACAAAACCGCAACTTTCGCGCGTGAGCCGGGATCTCTCGCCACACCCATAATTTGTACGGTACCGTCATCAACCTCAGGCACTTCAAGACGGAAGAGAGCGGCAAGATAATCTCTATGAGAACGAGACACAACAACTTGCGGACCGCGACCTTCTTTTTTTACATCAACAATAAGAGCTTGGATGCGTTCACTGCGTTTGTGGTGCTCTTTGGGAATTTGTTCGTCACGAGGCAAAATAGCTTCGGTTCTGCCAAGGTTAACCACCCAGCCGCCTTTATCACGACGTTGAGTAATACCGCTGATGATTTCACCGATGCGCTCTTTGTATTCATTGTAAATCAAAGTTTGTTCGGCGTCACGCATACGTTGGATAATAACTTGCTTGGCAGATTGGGCAGCAATACGACCGAGGTCGTCGATTTTCATTCTAAAGCCCATTTCATCTTCAAGACGCACGGAAGGATCATGTAAAAGAGCGTCTTCCAATTCAATTTCGGTCAACTCATCTTCCACTTCTTCTACAACGGTTTTGAACTGGTAAATTTCGATTTCACCGGTTTCGTCACTGTATGTTACTTCCACATCCAAATCTTCACCGTAACGACGCTCAACGGAAGTACGTACTGCATCTTCCAAAGTTCTGATAAGCATATCTCTGTCGATACCTTTATCTTTACTGATTTGATCTATGGCTTTTTTTAATTCCAAATTCATTTTTGTCCTCCCAAATTAATGGCGTCACAAGGCTTTTAACTTTTTTATCCTGCGCCTAACGGCTCTTTACTGACATGGTATCGGGGAAAATGTGAATAAGTTGTACTTTTTTCACGTTATCCCATGAAAAAGTACTTTCCTGAACAACGGGAGACTCAAGAGCCAGAGTAAACTCTTCTTCTCCGACGGATAACAAATTCCCTTTAAATTTCTTACGATTTTCAAACTCTTCGGGACTTACTTCAAGGTGAACATCCATGGGGTGACCGATATAGCTTTTGAGCTGGTCGAGATGATAAAAATGGCGTTCAAGCCCCGGTGTGGAAACTTCAAGCACCCACGCTTCTTCAAAGGTGTCTTCCACTTCCATGGCAAGGCCTATCATGCGAGAAATACGGGCGCACTCGTCAATACCGATGTCTACACCAAACTCAGCACCGTTTTCTACGCTGTCAAACCCTTGAGATTCCTGTTCCAAAGATTTATTTTCTTCCCCTTGTTCTGCTTTCTTTTTTTCAAGCATTTTGGGGTGCACTGTCTTGGCACGACTTTTTTGTTCACGGGTTAAAGGCGGCACAAAAGGAATTTCTTTCCCTTCCCATGGAGCGTCCACAAAGATACGCACCACAGGTTTTGTAGCGCCACCGCTTAAATCGATGCCCCAAATTTTAAGCCCAAGTGAGCTTACCGCAACTTCTGCGGCCTCATGTACGGCTTGTAATATTTTGTGTCTTGCCAATATTTTTTCTTGTAAGGCCATATTTTTCCCTTCACACCACTGTTGTATATAATTGATTTTATTGAATTATACTAAAAACATCATGGCGTACAAATAATAAAAAAGGGAGGTCAAAATCGACCGCCCTGCCAAGGTGCCTTGATAAATCTTGCACCCACTAGCATTGTTACCCGCCATTATAGCAAAAAAATCATCGGATAACAAAATGGATTGTATTAAATTTCCTTATTTTCGGTAACAAAACCCCATTTCAAAATTTTGTTTTCAGAACTCGCAATAATCTAACACTTGGTTCTTCTATATGTTTTACTCTATTTTGTCAAGTTAAGAGCTCTGTATAATTACAAATTTAGTAACATTTTTCGTTGATTTCTGAAATACGGCATAAAAACCAATGTTAATAATTATGCAGAGAAAGGGGCAAAAATCAATTACTTAACGACAAAAGCGTGGTTTTGTCTATTCTTGATTTTTGATCGTATTTACTTTGCAAATACTTCTTTCGACCCTGCAAAATGAATTTTGCAGAAGTCTCAAGTCAAAACCACGTCATTCCAATTTGAGGGGTTTCACCCCTCATACTCCCCACCAAAGGGAATGATTCCCTTTGGAAACCCCGTAAATTTTATTTTTACTTGCTTTGGCAAGTAAAAATAAAATAGTTGAGGGGGGTTGGGGGAAATCATTTCCCCCAAAAAAAGAAAAACAAGCAAATTGGAATAACATGAGTCAAAACAAGGGATAAAACAAAAAATCCGCAAAAACAGACGTATCGGCGTCTTTTTTGCGGATTTTATAATATCTGATGAGCTTCCCATAAACGTTTAAAGAGAAGCTATTTTCTGAAAATATTATTTATTGACAGAATCTTTAAGATTTTTACCGGGAGTAAATTTAACCACAGAACATGGAGCAATATCGATTTCTTTGCCTGTGCGAGGATTACGACCTTTACGTGCTGCACGCTTGGTTACTTTGAAGCTACCAAATCCGGTAAGAGTAAGGGAATCACCGGCAACAAGGCATTCAGTGATCGCACTGATAGTTGCATCAAGAGCCATTTCAGATTTCGCTTTAGTTGGGAGGCCGGCTTTCTCGTGGATTTTTTCAATCAGTTCTGCTTTAGTCATATTTATTCTCCATTTTCTCAGTTTCGCAATTTTTTGTAAACATATGTTCACGTTTTAAATTTTTAGAGTTTTATCTAGGCAAAGTCAAGCGTTTTTGAAAGTTTAAATTGATTTCACCATAAATCCAAGTCAACTCATGCTTATTGCACGACAAATGTAATAGACTGGAGTTCTCAATCTCCATAAATGATTTCAACACGTTAAAGTCATCGTCACCTTGCAACTTCACTGTAAACACAATGTTTTTAGGCGGTGCGACTTTAAGCCATTTTTGTGTAAGCGTATATAAACGTTCAGGATAACAAATCATATCCGATAAAAGCCAGTCCGTATGCGTAAAGTCTTGTGGCTCTAGGGCAAAACCACTTCCCTTTTGAAACTCTACCCCATCCATAATGTGTACATGTGGCGCAAGCTCAGATTTGTCGATAGCCAAAACCTCAGCCCCCAAAGACGCCATAACCCACGTCCAGCCACCGGGGCAAGCCCCCAAATCAATGGATAGGTCACCCTTTTTGGGGAAAGTATCCGCAAGAGTAAAAATCTCCCACAGCTTCAAATAAGCACGACTCGGTGGATCCGTCTTGTTTTCATCAAAAAGACATTCACCATCAGCATAAGGAGAACTTGTTTTTGCAGATGCCAAAATAGTGTTTGCGTCCCACAATGTCCACGCACCGAGAGCAGAACTTGGGGCAGGCTCCCCAAACACCTGCGGACGAAAACGCATGGGAGGCAATTTTTCTTCAATCAGCTTTGCCCGCCTAAAGCAATCTGTGGGATGAGCATGCCAGTTACGCTGGATTGCTTTAAGTTTTTTTGCGCCGTCACCAACGGATTCAATGGGAAGAAAAAAAGCTTCTGTCCATGTATTTTGCGCCCAAACAAGAGGCTGAGCCTTTGCCTTAACCGCAAATAAACGCCCACGCCTTTCAAGTAATGGTAAATTATAATGGGCTATCTCTTTGGCAAGCTCTTCTTCAAAAAAGCGAGGCGCAATATAAACTGCGATATTTTCCATGTGTTAACTCTTTTATTTTTAGGGAGAAAGAAGAAAAAAGGAGGTTATAGCCTCCTTTTTTTATTTCCTTATTCTTTTATATCAAACAACGAAAGAGCAAGCTCACGCAATTTATATTTTTGAATCTTACCGCTGGCAGTTTGTGGATAGGCATCGAGACAAGCCACATAACGAGGTATCTTGTGCCATGCAATTTTACCTTTGGCAAATTCACGCACATCTTCGGGACGCACAGTTTCGCCTTCTTTGGGTAAAATAAAGGCTCCCAGATCCTCACCGTAGCGACGGG
>CAYJHY010000076.1:0-8409 GCA_964369875.1 uncultured Mailhella sp. | reverse complement strand
AAGAAGAAGAGCAACCCTACCGTCTGAGTGAGCTTGAAGCGTGGGATGCGTTCAGTCACGACTTCGCCTCAGAAGTAGAGGCTTTGGATGAAGAATTTAGTCGCCTTCTCAGCCAACTTCGTCCTCAAAGCACAAACAAAAAATACAGTAATCAAAAATTCGATAACAAAACCCAAGCCGATAAAGTGACCATCGGCAATAGAGCGGTACTTGTTTCTGTCGGGCGTACCCACAAAAGTGTTCAAGAAAATAATCTTACAGAGCTTGCAGAACTTGCGTCCACCGCCGGACTTACCATCGCAGGCACTCTTATTCAGCGTGTAACAAAGGTAAATCCAAGGCAAATTCTAAGCCAAAGCAAATTGGCAGAACTTGAAGTTATTGCCCTGAAAGGGCACGCAGAAATTATTGTGTTTGACGGTGAACTTTCTCCCTCACAACTGCAAAATCTTACGGAACTTACTGAACGTAAGGTCATGGACAGAACTCAGCTTATTTTGGATATTTTTGCACAACATGCGAAAACCGCCGCCGGTAAGTTGCAAGTGGAAATGGCTCAACTCAAATACACTCAGCCAAGACTTGCAGGGAAAAACCGTGCCATGGACAGACTCATGGGTGGTATCGGTGGACGTGGCCCCGGTGAAACCAAACTCGAAACCGACAGGCGTCGCATCAAAGACCGCATCGCAAAAATCAAAAATGATTTGGACACCCTCAGAAGACAAAGAGCCGCCAATCGTTCCAAGCGTAGTCGCCAAGAATTGCCCGTAGCCGCACTTGTCGGTTATACAAACGCAGGCAAGTCTACTCTGCTTAACCATTTGACAAAGTCCGATGTATTGGCCGAAAACAAACTTTTCGCAACCCTCGACCCCACCACAAGAAGGCTCCGTTTCCCCAAAGAAAGGGAAATTGTTCTTGCCGACACCGTGGGTTTTATTCGTGATTTGCCAAAAGAATTAATGGAAGCTTTCAGAGCAACCCTAGAAGAGCTGAACGAAGCGGATTTACTTATCCATGTGGTGGACGCTTCTCACCCTGAAATGGATCAACAACTCGACTCAGTGGAAAACATTTTAGAAGATCTCAAGCTTCAAGACATACCCGTTTTATTGCTCCTCAATAAATGGGACGAGACCCCCATGGAAGTCAGGCTGTCACTCAGCCAACGCTTCCCCAAAGCCTTCCCCATTTCTGCCCTCAAAGGAATCGGACTCGACCGAGTTTCCAAACATATGGAAATGACTTTGTTTTAGGGAACTTTTTTTTGGGAGAGGGAAAACCTTTTTTGTGAACAAAAAAGTGTTTTCCCCCTCCCAAGCCCTCCCCTTTTCCAAAAAAAACTTTAATATTTAGCAGATTCTTTTTTGTTCACAAATGTCACAGGATGTGACAAGCCACGCAGTGCGAACGAAACAAAAACCACGCTTTTTGTGAGTTCGAGCGAGTGGGCTACATGGACGTAGCCCCGAGCGTCATCTGTTAGGTCAAACAAAAATGAGTTTTCCCCCTCCCAAACCCTCCCCCTTCCTGAAAAAACAATTATTGTGATTATGTTACTCAAAATAAACATATTAGAAAAAAGCATATCTTACGCAAGATATGCTTTTTTTCTACAGTTTCCAAAACTTAAAATTTTTCAAAGATGCTATAAAGTTCAATTCCTTATATAGATTTACTCAATATGCATAGAATACATAAAACCCACATTACAGCGACAAAGCAACACTCGAAAGTGAGCCCCGAGTGAGGAACGAGCGAGAGGCGAAGAAGCTAACGCAACGCATGAACTTAATAAATGGAATACTTTTGCCGACAAGTTCGCCCTTAAGCTGACTGCAAGGTAGCAAACGGCGAACGCTAGGGGTAAACAAAAGAGGGGCCAGAAAGATAAAGAGGTCAGGAGAAAAAGATGAGGGGCTTGCCCCTATAGTTTTTCTCCCCTTAGAAGCGGTTACAAAGGATACTCCTTAAAAAGGGATTCCCAAGCCCCCCCCTTACTTTTCCCTTTAGTTTTCTTAAAACAAAAAAGAGAGCTGATTTCTCAACTCTCTTTTTTATATATACCTAACTATCGTAAACGACAGTATAAGTCTTATTCTTCAGCTTTACCGGAGCCTTTGAGGCCGTACATGGTGGTAGAACCGGAAGACCAGTACATGAGTTTCTCATCTGCAACGAGAGCAGAAAGAACGTCTTTAACTTTACGAGCGCTTGCGCCTGGAAGAACAGGGAAGAAGTCGTTGAAGTAGTACTTGGTTTTAGCGCCAGCTTTTTTGTTGCTGAGGAAGTCAACAACAGCTTGTTTGTCTTCTTCGGTAATTGCAGAAGCACCGGCAGAAGAAGCAGCAGAAGCGCCTTCGTATGCATGGATAGCAGCATCAGAGAATTTGAACTGAGTGCTTTGTCTCCATGTGTAGTACGCAGGGTCACGGAAATCGTCGATGAGGTGATGAGTAAACTCAAGATCACACACTTCGAAGAATTTTTCCCAACCGATACGTTCAGCCCACTCACCAAGACGCTCATATTTGTTAGCGCTTGAAGCGTAAACGTCAATGATTTGTTTGATAAGTTTTGTAAGTGTGGGCCAGCGTGGGGTCTCGTTAGGAATGTAGTGAACTACAACTTTAGAGAACTTAGGCATGCTGATACGGTTAGAAACCTTACCACCAACCATGATTACGCAGCCGTCGCCACCTTGACCATCAGAAATTGGAAGAGCAGGACACATAGTGTAGCAGTTACCGCAGTACATGCAACGCTCATTTTTGATAGCGATGGAGTTAACTTTTTGACCGTTGTGTTCTTCTTTGGTAGGACGTACTGCAGCAACTGGGCAAGCAGAAACAGCAAGAGGAATTTCACAAAGTTGGTCAACCCATTCGTGGTCGATCATAGGAGGTTTACGGTGAATACCAACGATACCGATGTCAGAGCAGTGTACGGCACCACACATGTTCAAGCAACATGCGAGGGAGATACGTACAGGAGCTGGCAAGCGGTGGTTTTGGAAGTCAGCGAAAACTTCGTCCATAACAGCTTTAACTGGGCCTGAAGCGTCAGTAGCAGGAGTGTGACAGTGGATCCAACCTTGTGTGTGAACAATGTTAGATACGCCGGCGCCTGTACCACCGATAGGGAATTTGTAAGAACCTGCATCGTATTTACGAGAAGCAAGGTCTTTTTTCATAGCTTCGAGGTCAGCTTCGTTGTCACACATAAATTCTACGTTGTTACGAGTAGTAAAACGGAGGTAACCACCGCAGTACTTGTCAGCAATTTCGCAGCATTCACGAATGTAAAGAGTAGAAACTGTACGAGCAGCACCACAACGAACGGTGTAACATTTGTCGCCGCTTTCAGCAACGTGTACAAGTACGCCTGGTTCTAAGATCTCGTGGTAAAGCCATTTGCCAAAGTTTTTAGCAATAACCGGAGGAAAGAAGTTGTCATAAGGACGAGGACCGATGTCCGAAATACGATCTTCCATTGGTTTTGCTGGATTATATCCGGAAGAAATGAAAGCCATGATTGCTCTCCTCCTAAATTAGCGTTGGTGTCTTTTGCGGTAAGCGGCAATATCACGATCCCAACCACCGGGAACTTCTTCTTCTTTGAAGAAGATGTAGGGGTTAGTACGAGGTTCTTGCACGTGCTGTGGAACAGCAGGAATTTCAGTAACTTCAAGCAACTTTTGCAATGAAAGACGCTTAATAGTTTCACCGATACGCTCACGGTTTTTACCTTCTTCCATCCACCAGTCCCAAATCTTTTCGATTACGCCTTTGATTTCATCAAAAGGAGCTTCAGCTGGGATGAAAGGAACAAGGAGAGAACCCATTTGAGCGCCGTCAAGAATAGGAGCTTTAGCACCAACAAGGATAGATGCGCCGCGTTCGTCACCGATGCGAAGAGCACGTGGCATTGTATTGATACAGTGCATACAACGTACACATTCTTTGGTGTCAATGGAAAGTTTAGAACCGTCCCATTTCATAGCGTGGGTAGGACAACGGTCAACTACTTCAGCTTGAAGGTCAAATTTACCCCAATCACGGCCGCTGTGTGCGCCTGCGTTTGGTTTAAAGTTGCCGGCTACGTATTCTTTTACAGCTTCTTGATCGATTTTGATGTCGTCTTTCCATGTACCGATAACAGAGAAGTCAGAACGAGCGATCGCAGCTACACAGCCGTTTGGACAACCGTCAAATTTGAATTTAAATTTGTAGGGGAACGCAGGACGGTGAAGTTCGTCTTGGTAGTCCATGGTGAGTTGGTAACAAGCTTCTTGAGCGTTGTAACAAGCGTACTCACAACGAGATTGACCGAGGCAAGACTCAGGAGTACGAAGGTTAGAACCGGAACCACCAAGGTCAACAGGATATGTTTCGTGGTGGGTAAGCTCGTAGAAAATTTCTTCGAGTTGTGGTGTTTGTGTTCCGAGAAGAACGATGTCACCGGTTGCGCCGTGCAAGTTTGTGAGACCGGAACCACGAAGATCCCAAATGTCACAGATCATTCTGAGGAATTCAGAATTGTAGTACTTACCTGCTGGTTGGTTTACACGCACAGTGTGGAAGTGCGCTACACCGGGGAACATTTCAGGTTGGTCACAGTAACGACCGATAACACCGCCGCCGTAACCGAATACGCCAACGATACCACCGTGTTTCCAGTGAGTTTCACCGTCTGTATAGGAAAGTTCAAGTACTCCGAGAAGATCTTCAGGAGAGTCCACAGGAATTTGATAGTCAAGTCCTCTAGGATTCTCTGCACGTTCAGCGGCCGCCTGCTTTATATCAGACACAAAGCTGGGCCATGGCCCGGATTCGAGCTGGTCCAACAGGGGGGTTGCATGTTTCGCCATTGCCATACCTCCAGATGGGTTAATGAATATGTCATATTTCGATTTCAAAATATGATAAACAACAAATTATTAAATACACTGTGCGTCAATTGACAAAATAGTCATGCGCCTACCTGTGTGTACAAGCGAAATTATAATAGAGTTTGAAACAGAATACAACACTTTTTTCACAAATTTCTTTATTAAACTTCACTTTTTTTTTAAGTTTTTCTTAACAGTGACTTATATGGTCTTTTTTTCACAATTGAATATGAATTTCAATTAAATATCGTCGCAAAATCCAAACTTATATCATTTTCACTTTGCATACTTAGCATTTTGTTATGTGATTTTGAATTGTTTTCATAAAATTCAATTTTCGTTTTACCAAAGATTTCTTCCCATTCCTTTTTCAAAAAGTTCTGATATCCAAAGAGATGGCCTTGCGCTTTTTTCGGCAATAACAATGAGATTTCAGACAATACCGAATTATCAACTATATCTTTTTCCAATGTCATTTTTTTTGTAAAAAAAAGATTTTCTAAAGCAAATGCATAATCATACAAAAGCGCCCTTGCCTTAACCATACTCCCCAAAGAAGGGTGGCGAAAGCCTGCCAAAACTTGCGTATCAAAGCCTTCTTCCGGGGCCACCGATAGACGAATAACAGGGGTTGTGTGCCGATGCGCTAAATGTAAAGCATATCCTAAAGCATTAATGCAGTCATTCCCCGACCATAGATTAAGCACCTTTTTATGCCACAATTTGCCAAAAGCTGTGCCTTCAACCACCAAAAATGGATAATAACGCATGCATTCAGGGTGAAAAGAGATCGCAGTTTTTACATTTTCAAAAAATGTCGCCACACTTTCCGCAAAAAATTTCTTGTGTAGCTTGTTTTCTTGTTCATCATGATGAATATTGTTTAATATGTTAAAATTTTCTTTTGCGTATCGAAAATAAAAATCATCGCCAAAGACACAAAGATCTTCTTTAAAAGAAGGAGCCCCCGGCATGAGCTGTATTCCAAGCTTAAGCCCTTGATCTTTAACATAATAACAGGCTTCTTTAGCAGTGACACTCCCATAGCCTCGGCCAAGTGCCTTAAGTCCCAAATCGTCAAAACTTTGTATGCCAAGCTCTATTAAGTCGATGCCATAGGATTTTATTTTCTTTAATAATTGTCCATCTTTTTTTGAAAATTCTGTATCTTTAAAACCGAGACAATCCGGTCTTGTGGAACATCTTCCATAAATTTGCACTCCGACTTTTTCTAAAGCCTCTTTAGCTTTGGCAAAGGCGAGCAAACATTTATCTAAATCTTCTTTAGCAAGTGCGGTAAACGTTCCGCCATAGAAGGCAATTTCAATTTTTTTATATTCTCTGCCATTTGCGATTTCCTGCACAATATCAGCAACTCTTGCCTCAAGCCCAAGCAGCGCTGCAACAAGACTCTGCCCCTCTTCACCCGTTTGCTTGTCTTGCAGACAATATAAGCAAGTAAACGGACAACCGGCAAAAGGTAAAAATACGGGAATAATCTTTCCCCGCTCTTGCCTGACATCTATAACAAAGCTTGATTGCATCAACTCACCCTTAATATATTTTTTGCTTGGATAAATAAAAATCTTGGTGTAAAAGAAAACACGTTCTCTTTGAGTAATTGTTATAAAAACCTCTTGAAACAGAGGTTAACATCCTCATAAAATTTATGCTAACATTTTTTTTTAAAAAGGAAAGAATATGAGTCAGGAAAATTGTATTTTTTGTAAAATTGTCAATGGCGAAATTCCCTGTGCAAAAGTCTTTGAAAACGACGATATTTTAGCCTTTTTGGATATCTCTCCATTTAGCTTCGGCCATACTTTGGTTATCCCCAAAAAACACTATGCCAATACTTTGGAATTTGACGCAACGCTTGCAGAAAAACTTATGCTTGCCATTCAAAAAATTGCTCCCGCCATTATGAATGCAACAAACGCTGATGGTTTTAATGTTATGCAAAACAATTTTGCCGCCGCAGGGCAAACAGTTTTTCATGCTCATTGGCATATTATACCACGCAAAGATGGCGACAATATGCCCCTTTGGGAGCAAAACAGCTATGAAAACCCTGAAAAAATGAAAAAAATGGCAGAAAACATCGCAAACAAGCTTTAAATGATGCTTTCTACAGTCTTACAACTATCTGAATTTACACATAAAAAACTTAACATACGAATTTTACTTATCTTATAAAAAAAAACCTGTTTAATTCAGGCAAAAGCTCTTGCCAAGTATGACTAATGCATGTATAAGTATGGGTACACACGGAGGATTTTCATGAATAAGGCATTAACTAAAGCGGATATTGTTGAGGCAATTTATGCTCAAACCGAGCGTAACAGAGCAGAAGTAAAAAACATCGTAGAAAAACTTCTCAGCCTCATGAAACAGTCCATCAAAAAAGATCACGCACTTTTAGTGAGTGGTTTTGGCAAATTTGAAGCATATGATAAAAAAGCGCGCAAGGGTCGTAACCCACAGACCAACGCTTCTATCACCCTTCCACCACGTAAAGTAGTAGTATTTCGTCTCTCTCGCAAATTCCGTGCTGAGCTTAACGGGGAAGATGCATAATTTGCTTCAATAATCGATTATAAAAAAGCCCTTTTAAGGTAATCCTTAAGAGGGCTTTCTTTTTAAGCACGGTTATAAACAATACGTGTTTAGGGTGTGTTCTAAAATATTTCTTCTTCAAGCACCGCACAAATACAATGATAAATAGGCAAATGAACTTCTTGAATGGTTGGCGTAAAATCTGAATCCACGCGTATTTCCGCATCCAGCAGTGCCGCCATTTCACCGCCTGTTTTACCGCTCAAACCAACGGTTTTACATTTCAATATGTTAGCAACACGTAAGGCATGATTCACATTCTTAGAATTGCCCGAAGTGGAAATTGCAAACACGAGGTCGCTTTCCCTTGCCAATGCATACAATTGCTGGGCAAAGAGCATATCTGCGCTCACATCGTTGGCAAAAGCCGTCGGTAAAGAAACACCGCTCACAAGAGAAATGGCTCGTATCCCCCCCTCAAGGGAGCTAAGTACATAATCCGCCTGTTCAGGGTATTTTTTAGCAAATTCTTGCGAAAAAACTGAACTTACAGGACGTTTTTTCAAAAAAGCTTTCATAAGCTCCCCAACAAAATGCTCTGCATCCGCCGCAGACCCTCCATTACCGCAAACAAAGACCGTGCCACCATTTTTTATACAAGCCAAAAACAACTCTATGGCTTTATTGATGGGCTCAGCAAGCGCCAAGGTTTCAGGGTATTTTTTATATAAATGATTTAAATATTCTATAGATTTTTCTTTCATGTTTTACTCGTAACTACTTTTTTCTACAACACACGTTATGTTTTGCTATAAATGCTTTTATAATGTATTCTTCAAAGTTTATACACCCTAAGCTCAACTTTAGCAAGTCTTCCAAATGATGAGGGTTGAGGGAAATCACGTCATTCCAATTTACTTATTCTTGGGAGGGGGAAAACCCCTTTTGTGTACAAAAGG
>CAYJHY010000075.1:0-8437 GCA_964369875.1 uncultured Mailhella sp. | reverse complement strand
GAACGTTACAGTCGTCCCGAAATGACACAGTTATGGTCTTTGGAAAATCGTTATCAAGCTTGGCTTCGTGTGGAAATCGCCGTCTGTGAAGCTTGGTGTGAAAAAGGGCGTATCGATCCGGCATCTTTGGAAGAAATTCGTACAAAATCAGTTATTGACGTGGAACGTATTGCAGAAATTGAAGAAGTTACCCGTCACGACGTTATTGCTTTTATTACCTCTTTGGAGGAAAAAGTTGGGCCTGCCGCTCGCTTTATCCACTTGGGTTGTACTTCTTCCGACATTGTTGACACAGCAAACGCTTTGCTTTTGGTTGAAGCCGGCGAAAGAATTTTGGAAGATTTTGATAAAATTTTGGTAAGCCTCAAGCAAATTACCCAAAAATACACAGGTCTTGTTTGCATGGGCAGAACCCACGGTATTCATGCAGAACCCACCACCTATGGTTTGAAATTCGGTGGTTATTACGCAGAATTTACCCGTCACCGTGCACGCTTTGTGGAAGCCCTTGAGGGCGTTCGCGTCGGTAAACTTTCAGGCGCTGTCGGCACATATACCGTACTTACACCCGATGTTGAAGAAAGAGCATGCGAACTTTTGGGCTTACAAGCAGACAGTATTTCTACCCAAATTATCCAAAGAGATCGTTACGCACATTACTTTACCGCCCTTGCTCTTGCGGCCGGTGGAATTGAGCGTCTTTGCACCGAGCTTAGACATCTACAAAGAACAGAAGTGCATGAAATTGAAGAAGGTTTTGCTAAAGGACAGAAAGGTTCTTCTGCAATGCCTCATAAGAAAAATCCCATTTCTGCGGAAAATATGTGTGGTCTTGCAAGACTTATTCGTACAAACTCCTTGGCAGCTATGGAAAACCAAGCGCTTTGGCATGAGCGTGACATCAGTCACTCTTCTGTTGAGCGTGTTATTATGCCGGACAGCACTATTTTGATGGATTATGTGTTGCACCGTTTGGCGAATTTGCTTGACGGTCTTCGTGTTCTTCCTAAAAACGTGGACAAAAATCTTTGGGGCAGTTATGGACTTTTCTTCTCTCAACGCGTTTTGACCGCGTTGGTAGATCAAGGTATGCCACGTCAAGAAGCTTATGTGACAGTTCAAGAAAGTGCTATGCAAAGCTGGGAAACCGAACAGCTTTTCCCTGAAATTGTAAGAAGCAATCCTAAAATTTCTGAACTTCTTAGCAGTGACACACTTGATAAAGTCTTTGATTTGGGTTATTATACTCGTTACGAGTCGATGCTTCTTGAAAGAATTTTTGGTTAGGGCATGTTTCCAAATTATTCCTTTTGTATTTATGGACGGCGTCAAACTCCCTTTTTGTTCAGGTCATGTACGTTTTATGTACACTCCCATCACAAAAAACTCGTTTTCCTTGCCAAAATTCAAAATTAATTTAATTTGGACACACTCCCCTAATTGTTAAAATTATTATCACTTATTGAAACTACAAATAAAAGAGTTATTCCATGAATTTAGAAAATGATATCCAAAAAATGAAGCAACGCTTGGCGCAAATCATAGTGGAACGTTCCTACAGAGAAGGGGATTTCACCCTTACTTCAGGTCGTAAAAGCGATTACTACTTTGACGGTAAACAAACCGCTTTGCATCCCGAAGGTGCTTTTTTGATTGGTCATTTGTTTAATGATATGCTAAAAGAAGACGATAGCATCACTGCTGTGGGTGGTTTGACTTTGGGTGCCGATCCTCTTGTTTCTGCAACCAGTGTTATTTCTTACCAATTGGGTCGCCCTTTACCTGCATTTATTGTGCGTAAAACTTCCAAAGGTCACGGAACCAATCAGTACTTGGAAGGTCTTTCCAATCTTCAAGAAGGTAAACCTGTAGCCATGCTTGAAGACGTGGTGACAACAGGCGGCTCTTTGTTGACTGCTTGCGAACGTGTGCGTGAAGCAGGTTTTCCTATTGCCATGCTTTGTACCTTGCTTGACAGAGAAGAGGGTGGAAACGAAGCTATTGCTGAAAAAGGCTATACGTTACGTTCTCTCTTTAAACGCAGAGAACTTTTGGAATTGGCAAAGAAAAACTAAACATTTAATGGTAGAACTTTATGAAAAAGCTTTTTTTGTCCTTTGCTTGCGCGTTTCTATGTACTCCTTATGCTGAGGCTTCTTGGGTAACCAAGATTGAAGATCGTGACCATATGCCGTCTAATCTTATTGTTGTCGATAAGACCGATATGCATTTAAGCTTTTTGGAGAAAAAAAGTCCTCTTGCCATCCGTTTTCAATACCCAAGTATTCATGGTGGGGTTGAAGGGGATAAGCAAATCGAAGGTGATTTAAAAACCCCCGAAGGCGTCTATTTTGTAACCGGAAAAATTCAAGCCAGACTTGATTTTACAAAATATGGCAGTGAAGCGCACGCGCTCAACTATCCTAATCCTGTGGATAGACTTCGGGGGAAAACCGGTTCCGGGATTTGGATTCACAGCAAAGGGGATCCCATTGCAACCCAAAGAACCGAGGGCTGTGTGGCCATTGATCTTGGACACATAGCAGAGCTTGGGCCTCACATAAAAGCAGGAATGCCTGTCGTTTTGGCGCAAGATGTACATTATAATAATGTTGCTCATCCACTTGACGTTGATGTGTCAAATGAAGCTTTGTCTTCCAATAAGAATTCTGTTCAAGTTAACGGTAATCTTGCTGCGTTTGAAGATATTGGATCAGAAAAAGAAAACGTGATTTCACATGTGTTGTATGCCGACGCCGCAACGACAACTTCTGATGCTAAACAGGATTTTGGTTTATCATCAAATACTGATGTTTCATCCACAGATTCAGAAGCACTCCATGGGGCTGAAACAAGTTCTGCTCTTGAAGAGAATACGTTGGTTAGCGAGCAAGCAAACGATGCCCAAATACTTTCTGAATTAACTGTGAACTGGAATAATGCTTGGGAAAATCGTTCCGATAGTTTTTTTGATTTTTACGATGCCGAAGCCTATAGTAAAGCCCAAAATGAATCTTTTCAGAAATTTAAAAAACCCAAAGAATTCGTGTTTAAAAACATGAATTGGGTTCATATTGATTTTGAAGATATCCATGTGCTTGAAGGTGCTGGGTATTGGGTGACATGGTTTAATCAGCTTTATCAAGCTCCGAACCACACGGCCGAAGGGGTGAGACGTCTTTATTGGATGAAAGACGCAAAAGGCTCGTTTAAAATTGTAGGTATGGAATGGCTACCCAGAAAGCTTGGACTTGAGAAGAAATATTTAGAAAAAGTGGAAGCGACAGTACCAGCATTTATTGTAGAGTGGACAGAAGCTTGGAAAACCGCTGATGTGGATATCTATTCTAAGTACTACACGGAAAATGCCAAGCAAGGTTCTCTAAGTTCCTTAGAAGTTATTATGGAATCCAAAGCAAAAATTTGGACAGCAAAAAAACCGAAAGACATTATTTTTTCTGATATGAGCATTGTCATGCAAAAAGATGGTGTGCACGTTAACATGATTCAAGAGTATTCTGACTCAACCGGCTACAAAGACCACGGAATAAAAAGATTAGTGCTTCATCCCGAAGGTGATTCTTGGCGTATTGCCAGAGAAGATTGGTTTAAAAGATAGAACCTGTTTTTGAGGCTGTAGAGCCACATGGTATAGATTGGGAACATTTTCTCGTTACAAAATATGGCATGGGGGGAAGAATAGATGAGTTCCAATAAAATAAATTTAATGCTCATGAAAAATGAAGGGCAGGTGCATAGGATAGGCTTGAGCCTTTTTGCATTACGTACTCTAATTTGTCTTGCACTTCTATTGCCTATTATTTGTGGCTTGAGTATTTGGCTCAATGTGCATTACTTTTTCCAAAACAGAGAGCTTTCCAATGAGTATGCAAAATTACAATATATTATTGATAAAAACAGTCAAAATATAGCTCGGTTGACTAATTTGGAACGCTTTTTACAGGCTCACTCGCCGGGTTTACTTAACATGCTTGTTACACAATCCGATATGTCTGATCTTGATCTGGAGGGTGTTGAAAACCTGAAAGACTTAGAAAGTCAAGCAGTGCCTTCCGATAAAAAAGACAACACTTCAGAAAATCCACAGGAAAATCAAGGTGAAGTTAAAACTACTTCGGAAAATGTGTCTGATTCAACACAAGAAACAGTAGGCAAGTCCGACAATAAATCTGACTCAGAGCGTCCCAACAGCGAAAATGACGCTAATAAAAATGTACTTGTCGTGGATGCAAAGAATGAAGACACACAAACGAACAGTACACAAATGCAAGCAGACCAAGAGAATGATGCAGTGGATACTTTGCAGAAAATAGATCTTGGCTATGTCAACCTTGAAAATGTAAAAACATCCTATAATTCTGCAAATATATTTATAAGTTATCGTTTACGAAATACAGGGAAAAACCCTATGGTTGAGGGCGTGCAAAAGTATACTCTCATAAATTTTGAAGATGGTAAGTTTACTAAAATTGTGCTCAATAAAGCAACTGATGATGAATTTAGAATAAAAAATCTTAAAGAAGTTTCCAGTATAATAGCTTTGCAAGGGTATAAAATAGGCAGTAGAGATCGTTTACAGCTTGAAATAGTGAACGACGGTGAAGTTTTATTCAGAAATGTATATCCAATTAGCCGTTAATATTGAAGATTTAAAAACATTAAAAAGAGTGAAATTTTACTTGATTAATTATTGAGAACTGTGTAAGTTGAACAGTCCTTACGGTATGAAACAACCGTAAAATAGAAATTATGAGAGTTCAAACTCACCGAATTTGATTTTTGGAGGAATATCATGGGTAAACAATGTGAAGTTTGCGGTAAAAAACCACAAGTAGGCAACTTGGTCAGCCACTCAAATATTAAAACCAAGCGTCGTTTTAATCCTAACTTACAAAACGTACGTCATCAATTTGATGACGGTACTGTGCGTGCAGTAACTTGCTGCACCCGTTGCATTCGCTCAGGTGCTATTCGTAAGCCTAGCCCACGCAACTACAGCGCTGAGTAATACTTACGAAATCGGAATTTTTTTTGTATCAAAGGGTGCTGATTTTTGTAAAAGAATATCAGGTATCCTAAGGTAGCCATTAAGATCAAGCCTTGACTATGTGAAAGTTTGATGTGTTAGATTTTGAAATTAGTTTGGCATAATTTGTACAAGCTAATAGAAATATACGAAAAATTTTCTATTGTTTTTATTTCAAGTATTCCTACGAATTAAGCCTCCACTGTTATTATAGTGGGGGCTTTTTTGATAGGCTGAAATAAACCATATATAGTCGTAAAAAAAGGCAAGGAAATGCAGATTGTTTGTATTTTCTTGCCTTTTTATTGAATAACAGAATATTCTTACCTTATAGCTCAGCTCTAGCCTTTAAGTTTTTTCAAAGCGATTTCAATACAAGAAAGGGCTGCAGGTGTCACGCCTGAAATCCTTGAAGCTTGTCCAAGATTTAATGGTTTAACTTGATTTAGCTTTTCTTGTATTTCCCTTGAAAGTCCCGGCATATCGGTATAGTCGAGGTTTGCAGGAAGAAGTACATTTTCTTGACTATTGGCTTTTTGTACAATCTCTTCTTGTCTTGCCAAGTAGCCTGCGTATTTGGTTATAATTTCAACCGTTTCACAAATTTCACTTTCTTCTTGCAAATAGACTTCAAGCTCAGGCAAAAAGAGGGCAATGTCTTTTAAGTTCAGATTAGGACGTCTACAAAGTTCTTCGAGGCTAATGGCTCTTGTAGGGATAGCTTCGCCAAGCCCTTCCAAAATTGCCTTTACTTTGCTATCAGGTCTGATGGTGGTGTTTCTGAGTTTTTCCAGTATTTCGCCGATAGTTTTTTCCTTGTGGCAGAAGATTTCCCAGTGCGCATCACTTACCAAGCCTCGTTCACGGCCAAGGGCAGTCAATCGTCTGTCGGCATTGTCTTCACGCAATAAGAGGCGATATTCAGCGCGAGAAGTAAACATTCTAAAAGGTTCTTCGGTTCCCTTTGTGACCAGTTCATCCACCAAGACGGCCATATACGCTTCATTTCTTTTAAGGAGGAATGGTTCTTTATTTTCTAAGCGCGCCGCAACGTTAAAGGCTGCCCACAGCCCTTGAGCCGCTGCCTCCTCGTAACCTGAAGTGCCGTTTATTTGGCCTGCAAACCATAAGCCGTGTACTCTCTTTGTTTCGAGGGTCGGTAAAAGCTGAACAGGGTTTGCGTAATCATACTCAATGGCGTACCCAGGGCGGACAATTTGTGCGTTTTCCAAGCCGGGTATACTGTTAATCATACGCTCTTGAACATCTAAAGGTAAAGAGGTTGAAATGCCGTTAGGGTAGCATTCTTGTAAATTAAGGCTTTCGGGTTCCACAAATATTTGATGTCTTTCTCTATCGGGAAAACGTGCCACTTTATCTTCAATTGACGGACAGTAACGCGCTCCAACCCCTTCAATAACCCCTGTAAACAAAGGAGAACGGTCAAGACCAGAACGGATAATGTTATGAGTTTCATCATTGGTCCATGTAATATGACAAGCAACTTGATCAAGAGGAGGCTTTGGTCCGTGAAAACTAAAACCGGGAATAGGGAAATCGCTATCTTGAGCTTCCATTTGTGAAAAATCAATGGAGTCGTAGCGGATACGTGGTGTAGTGCCGGTTTTTAAACGGCCAAGTTCAATGCCCAGTTCACGAATTGAGTTTGAAAGATTTTGGCTTGGAGCATCACCAAGGCGTCCACCCGGAATACATTTTAATCCAATGTGGATAAGTCCACATAAAAATGTACCTGTAGTCAACAGTACATGGGGCGCATGAAAACTTTTGCCGATAGCAGTCCGAACTCCGACAATTTTATGGGCATACTCTTGCCCATCTTGCGCAGTTGAATCTTCCCATAAAAGCTCTTCCACGCTATCTTGCCAAAGACTGAGTCCTTCTTGGGCAAAAATGGATTCCTTTACAGTTTTTAAATATTCTTCTCGATCCATTTGAGCTCGTCGTGAACGCACGGCAGGCCCCTTGCTTTGGTTCAATATACGAAATTGTATGCCTGCGGCATCTGCCCAAAGTCCCATACAGCCACCAAGAGCGTCGATTTCACGCACCAAATGACCCTTAGCTAAGCCGCCAATGGCCGGATTACAGGATAAATGTCCGATTCTGTCAATATTTCCTGTGATAAGCAATGTCTTATGTCCAAGCTTCGCTAAAGCCATTGCAGCCTCACAGCCCGCATGTCCGCCACCGACTACAATACAATCAAAACTATTTTTCATATATAAACCTGATTTTTTTGGTTGGTTTAGTTTGTTTTTGGGATTTTTGGGAGGGGGAGAACCTATTTTTTGAAGCACCTTGAAATGACGCTAAATTTCGCTTTGCTCAATATTAGCTAGGTGTTCTCCTCCTCCCAAACCCTCCCCCTCTCCACAAAAAACTTTAATATTAAACAGTTTTTTGTTTACAAAGGTTGTAACATCAAGAGATGGGAGTTTAAAAGATAATCGGCGTATTGTACAGGGAAGTAAAAAAAAAGTAAATTTTTTAGCCTATGTTTTTAATATTAAAATTTTATAAAATCAGAGTGTACTTCTAAAAACAAGATTTGGCTAAGGGGATATACCCGCCAAAATAGATACCGTCTTTTTGGATATTGGCGATCACGGTATAGATTTCAACTCCGGCATCATGGGCTTTTTTGAATCCTTCGGCATAGGCAGAGTCGATATAATCTGCAGGAGCAAAGCAAGAAGCATCTGTTCTTTGCACAACATAGAGCATGGCGGCTCTGTTTCCCTCATTTTTTATACGGATAAGACTTTCAAGATGTTTCAAGGCTCGAGCGCTGACAGCATCCGGAAATGCCGCCGTTTCATCTTCTACCAAAGAAATATTTTTACATTCTATCCAAAGTGGCTTTTGCTTATTGTCTTGGCAGGTAATAAGGGCATCAAGTCTGCTTTCTTGATTCTGGGCTTCCATGCGGATATGAGAATACCCTTTGGCAAAAGGTAAAAGATACGCCTGCTCATCATTTTGTGAAGCGTAAAACAGCGCTTGTAAAAACTTATTCGGAATTTGGGTGTTAACACCAAGCCATGGAGAATGTTTTGATATTTTACGTTCTGTAATGTTGCTAGCATCTGCTAATTTCGTAGGGTCTATGCAAATGGCTTCCAGCGTCCAAGCAAGCTTTCTTTTGGGATTATCGGCGGCAGACAATAAAATAGGGCGGTTTTGACGGATAAGCCCCGTCATAGAACCTGTATTATTGGTATGCGCCCAAAAATGTTCTTGTTCTTGACCAGAAAGCTGGTCTTTTTTAGTGAACTCTACAAAAAAACGCTTTTCTCGCTTAACAATATAAGCTTGCTCCAAAGGTGGATTATAAGAGATGATTTTAAAATCAGTGGAATTAGCTTG
>CAYJHY010000074.1:0-8527 GCA_964369875.1 uncultured Mailhella sp. | reverse complement strand
CGAAAAAATCAACGACAACCTGAACGAAAAATAGGCTTCTGGGGACGCCTTGGCTATGGATCGCAAAACTGTGATGGCTTGGAAAAAAGTAAGGCTCAAGGAAAAGGTATAGGACGATAATCGATAATCCAAACTCTAATATAGCAACAAATTTTATCAATAATAAAATATAAAACATTTCGCCCCATTCGGTGCGATTTCGCCACCCTTTTTGTGGAACTATTGCATAAGTCCCACAAAAAAGGTGGCGACCCCAAAAACTATGTGGGTGCTCATCAGTTTTTACATTTTTGAAAGCCACTTAATTTGAACAACGAAAGTTTCTATTGGCTATTTTTGACATGTCTTAAATACGGATATATCCTATATTCAGACATATAATCGCATCATAAAACACACCACTTTTAATTTATATAAAATAAATACAAACAATTATACACCTTGGTATGCTTCTTGCTATCTAGGTGTGTTCTCTAAAAAAAGGGGAGATACACTTATGAGAAATGAAAACATTAATCTTGAATTACAGCTACTGGGATTTTTATGGAAAAATCCCGACTGTGCTTCTATTCAAGAAATTGCACAGACATTAAATGTTGATCATTTTCAAATTAAAAAAACATTGTATGAACTTGCTGACCGTAGAGAAATCCCCTATAACAATATCTTTGCTAAAACATTTTTAAGTACAGAAAACAGCTCTCAAGGCACGGAAAAGCTAGAGAAAATCCTAGATACGACCACGGAAAAATTTGGTCTTTTACATGAAAACTGTACATCTCAATGGGAAACCGCTCTCGCTGCATTTAGCCAATACATAGATTCCTTACTTCATGTCCCTCCTTCCGAAATAGAGCATCTTTTTACTTATTGTAAACAATTTTTTGGCATTGCTCTTTTCCATCGAATAAAAGATAAAAAGCTTTCATCGTTGTGTGATAAGATACTTGAATATTATCATTATTATGGTTATGAGTATGAGTATCTATTCTTTAATGCTCTTTTCACGGCTTTGCCCGGTATTCCTCCTTTATCAACAAAACAGACGGATGAATTTCTGGAACGATTAAAACGATTGGAAAAACAATTTTCAAGTCCCGAATTCTATATTGCCATGGGGATGCTCCAGTATCATAATCGAAACTTTGTCATGGTACTTGAATGTTATAACTTATATAGTGCATATATTGAAACTTCTCCTTCATTATTGCACGATATATTTTGTACACAAGTCAGCCTTGTAGCCTACCCTATGCGTGAATATCATATTTCTTTCGGTATTGTAGAATCCCATAGAAAAACGGCAGAATTACAAGGAAAAAACAGACACTCATTTTATTGGAATTTACACGTCATTTTTGTTTTATTACATGCGGCGGAATATGAAAAAGCCAAAGAAAATATTGAACATTTATATAAAATGATTGATACTTGGGATATTAGTGATAAAATAAATGATACTTCCTATTATTTCATGTTTTTCGTTCTCCACAGAGGGATTGCCTACTATCATTTTTTACATAACAATTTTGAAAAAGCTGTTCAATCCCTGAACGAGAGACCAAAACACAATAACACCCGAAAACCTGTTTTAACGTCCATTACAGATCACGAAATTGTTAAAATGATTTTATATTTGGGGCAAGACCATCACTTACATAATTATCCCTATGAAGAAGTATATGCTTACCTTAAAAAAGCAGGTAACCTTATTGAGGGCAGTGCGTATACCTTTTTAGCTCAGTTTGAAAAAAATAATGATACCAAGCTGACATTGCTCAGAAAAGCCTTTACATTACTAAAAACTGCTAAGAACAATAAAGAATTCAAGAATTGCGCAAAACGTTATCTTAATGCTCTAAAAGAAAACGAAGCCACCGCAGAGTATCAGAAAGTACAAGAATTGTTGCAAACACATGGAAAATTCCATGAACACGATTCCACAGAAGGTCATCCTTTGCTTGCCAAAACATTCAACTGCGTAGAGATGCTTTCTGCCATGCCAAAGCATGAAAGCGCAGCGGATTCTATTTTCCATCTTTTAGGTATTATTCAACGCGAACTTGGTGCACAGAGGCTTGCCCTTATGCTCTACGATAAAACAGAGCAAAGTATTGATGTGCGGCATACCGTCAATATTAGTAAAAATGAGCAAAACACCATAGAATTTCAAGAAGTTGTCAAAAGTATTACCTATAAAGCCAAAGATATTAAAAATAAAGACGTAAAACTTTTAAATATTAATCAACATGCCTATGCCATTCTTTTTCCTTCAGAAAAAAACTTCATTTGGGTATTGTTTTTAAATAACACTTTTTCCGCCACCGACCTTATCAAAATGGATGAAAAAGAAGCGACGCTCTTCGCCTTTATTATGGATGCCGAACTAAGAGCCATCGCAAAATATCTTCCCGAAAAAGACCTTCAAAAACAAAACTTCCTCGCAAATCCCCAAGTACAAACCTATCTTGGTAAAGATATGGATACGGCAAGAACGCAAGCTACGCAAATTGCCCCCACCGAAGTCAGTGTGCTTATTCATGGAGACACAGGCACGGGCAAAGAAGAAATGGCACGCTTTATTTATAAAAAAAGTTTACAAACAGGGGCATTTATTCCTGTTCAGTTATCATGCATATCCGAACATCTTTTTGAAAGCGAACTTTTTGGTCATGAAAAAGGATCTTTTACAGGAGCCATAAAACAAAAGCTCGGCTTGTTGGAACTGGCCAACAACGGCACCATTTTTTTTGATGAAATAGCCGATATTTCCATGAATATGCAGATTAAACTTTTGCGTGTTTTACAAGAAAAATCCTTTACTCGGGTTGGCGGAACGGAAATTATATCTTCACAATTCAGACTGATAGCTGCCAGTAATAAAAATTTATGGGCAGAGGTGCAAGCCGGTAGATTCCGTGAAGATCTTTATTACAGAATTGCTATTTTTAATCTGTATTTGCCACCTTTGCGAGAGAGAAAAAGGGATTTAAAACAATTAATATCTATTTATCTCAGCCACTTTAATCATAAATATTATCAAGACAGTACTTTATTTAAAAGTTTTTCAAAAGAAGAGTTAAAACATATTCTTGATTATTCTTGGCCGGGAAATATCCGTGAACTACAACATATAGTTGAACAATACGTTATTTTAGGAACACTGAATATAAGAAGCTCCGTGACAAAAGAAGTAACGAATACGCATAGCAATATAAATGCCTTGAGCACAGCATACAGTGATCAAGAGTATTTTCAAACTCCTCTCATAAGCATGAAAGAGCTTGAAAAGAAACATATCCAATCTGTTCTTCATTATACAAAAGGAAAAATTTACGGCCATGATGGGGCTCTTAGTATTTTAGGTTATACCAAATCAACCTTTTATAAGCGTCTGGATGAATTTCAAATAAAGTATAAACCTCTTGATTGAGTTCTAAATAAATAGTTAAAATAACATAAAAAAAAACTCTTCATTAACTTCTAACCATAGGATTCAAAGCATGAAAGCAACAAAGATTTTTTATAACGCCAATGTCCTCACCGTTGATATGGGTAACAGTAAAGCTTCTGCTGTAGCCATAAAAGACGACATTATCCTTAAAGTCGGCATGGATGCCGAAATTTTGACTTTGGCAGATGAAAAAACTGAAAAAATAGATTTAGAACAAAAAACTCTCATTCCGGGGTTTTACGATTCTCACGGCCATTTCTTTTATGACAGTGATATGCAAGCTTCTTGTGTAGATTTAAATTCTCCCCCCATTGCAGGATGTAAAAATTTTGAGGATTGCTACACTCTTCTCAAAGAAAAAATAGCGCAAACGCCCAAAGGGGAATGGGTGCAAGGCTTTGGCTTTGACGACACCATGATTGAAGAGAAACGTTTCTTTACTCGCCATGAACTTGATGCCCTCACCACGGAACATCCTTTGATTGTTCGCCATATTTCAGGTCACCTAGGTGTGCTCAACTCCTATGCTTTGAACCTTGGGGGCTATGATGAAAATACCCCAGATCCCGAAGGCGGTGTTATTCGTCGTGAAGCAGACGGCAAAACTCCTGACGGTGTTGTCGAAGAAACCGCCATGATAGCCCTTATGCATGTTATTCCGGCCTTGGATCATGAAGGTCTCAAAAAAGCCCTCCATTATAATAGCTATCGCCTTGCCCAAAAGGGTGTGACTTCTTCCGTGGAATGCGCCCTCGGCAATCCCAAACATATCAAAGCAATGAAGGAACTTTTAGCCGAAGATAAATTTGCCCTACGTCTCGTGGTCAGTGGTTTTGGTGCACGCCATGACGATTTAGCCACTGTAGAAGAAGATAAATTCCTCAAGGTTGGAGGAGTAAAACTTCTTCAAGACGGTTCTATTCAAGGTTATACCGCCTATTTATCAAAACCCTACCATACCCCACACCCCACAAGCGGTGACCCTTCTTGGGTCGGCTATCCAACCTATACCCCCGAAGAACTCTATAAAGTCATGCTTGAGCAACATATAAAAGGTCGCCAAATAATCATTCATACAAATGGTGACCAAGCAACCGAAGATGTATTAAATGCCTTTGAAAAGATTTTGGGAGAACATCCTCGTTTCGACCACCGTTTACTTATTGTTCATGCCCAAGTAGCCAGAGAAGATCAATTGGATAGATTTGTAAAACTTGGCATTACTCCAACGTTCTTTACTGTGCATACCTATTATTGGGGGGACAGACACAAAGCTCTTTTCCTCGGTTCCGAAAGAGCTGAGCGTCAAAATCCTTTGCGTTCTGCTTTGGACAGAGGCCTTGTGTGTACCTCTCACTGTGATGCTCCCATTACCCCCACCAATCCATTACTTTCCATGTGGACATGCGTCAACCGTGTAAGTTCAACTGGTCAAGTCATCGGAAAAGCTCAAGGCATCACCCCAACAGAAGCCTTGCGTATTCATACCTTTACCCCCGCATGGCAAAACTTTCAAGAAAATGAAAAGGGATCCATTGAAGAAGGTAAGCTTGCTGATTTTGCCGTTCTTGACTGCGATCCAACCACCTGTGACCCCATACACATTAAAGACATTCAAGTTCTTGCAACCTATTTGGGTGGAAATTGTACATATAAAAAATAATTATTTTCATTAATAATACTAGGGTGTGTTTCCAAATTAAAATAATTTTGGATTTTGGCAAGGAAAACGAGTTTTTTGCGATGGGAGTGTACATAAAACGTACATGACCTGAGCAAAAAAGGAGTTTGACGCAGTCCATAAATACAAAAGGAATAATTTGGAAACATACACTAAAAGAATAATTATTTAGCAGATAAACCCAGGCCTTTTAATCTTTAACAATGAAAGCAGTATTAACCTTTAAACGGAGTTTAGACATGACAGATTTAACCAAAAACCCACAGCAGGATTTACCGGCAGTTGTTTTGCCAAAAGCAAAAGTCATTTTTTATATGATTATTTTGTATCTACTTTTTGCAAGTGATTACTGGGCTCGAGTGGGCATAAACAGTATTCTTCCTCTTATTCAGGCAGATTTAAAATTAACCGACACTCAAGTAGGTACACTGGGTTCCGTTGTTCTTGTCGGCATGATGGTATTTGTTATGCCCATCGCTTACTTGGCCGATAAATGGTCACGTCGCGGTATGATCTGTATCATGGGCGGTACATGGAGTATCGGAACTATTTTGTGTGGTGTATTCCCCAGTCTTGGCGCTCTTATGGTTGGTCGTTTCATGGTTGGCGTGGGTAACTCAAGCTATGCTCCCGCATCTGTTTCTACATTTACAAACTGGTTTCCTCGCAGCCGTTGGGGTACCATCATCAGTATCTATAATACTGCTATTATAGTCGGTATTTCAGGCGGTATGCTTGCCACAGGTTTTCTTGCAAAACATTTTGATTGGCAAATGATTTTTTATATCATCGGTTTCTCAAGCCTTGCTTTATCCCTTGGCGCTATTTTCCTTCCCAAAGAAGCAAAAAAAGAAGATGTTGCAACCAATAAAGTTACCGTAGGCGAAACGCTTAAAACTCTTTTCTCCACTAAATCTTTGCTTTGTGCTTCCATTGCCTCCGGTTGTTTTAACTTTTCTATCAATGCTGCATTAACCTTTGGTGCCATCTATTTTGTGCGTGAAATGGACATGGAAATTGCCGAAGCTGCGTCCTTTATGGGACTTGCCACTCTTGGCGGTGTTATAAGCGGTCCCATCGGCGGTGCCTTGTTAGACAAGTTTTATAAAAAAACCATTCGTGCCAGAGGCCTTGTTCCTGCTGTCTATCTTACCATAGCGGGTATTTGTTATATGTATGGTTTTATGTTTGAAAATATTCCCACTATTATTGCCGGCTTTTTTATTGCCACTATGGCACCTGCCGCTTATCACGTTGTAACTCAGGAAATTGTGCCCGCAAAATACAGAGCGTCTTCTTATGGTGCCCTTGTTATCTTCTTACAACTTGGCGGAAGCCTCGGAAGTATTATGGCCGGTGTGCTTTCCCAAAATTATGATGTGAAAATTTCTTTAACTATTTGTAGCTTAGGCCTTGTTGCCAGTGCCGTTTTCTTCCTTGGGGTTGCACTGTTTTATCCTTCTGATTTCAAAAGATTGAAAGAAATCGAAGCGTAATAACGTTTAGCGAATGTCTTTTGGTAATACATGTTACCAAAAGACATTTTTGTATATAAAGACCTCTGCAAAATTCATTTTGCGAGGGCTTTCGGAGTGTTTGCATCGCAAATGCGACCAAAAATCAAGAATAGACAAAACCACGTTTTTGTCGTTAATTGATTGATTTTTGTGCCTTTCTCTGCATAATTTTATTTTGCTACAAAGTCTGAATTTTGGGAAAAGTACAAATTTTATAGCCACGTTTATAATTATGCAGAGCTCTTATATAAAATGATTACTACCGGAGTTAATGTATGAGGATTAAAAAACTTCTTCTCGGACTGATGACAAGCGCAACATTATTGACCCCTTTAAATCTTCAAGCCGGAGATTTTAAAGCAAGCGCCGAATTTACCAACCATTTTGAAATAGGTAATGCAAGTCCACTTTTTCAAAAAGGTTCTTTGGCTAATGATGAAAGCTTTGCCGCAACCATGCGTTACAGATTGGGCTTTACCTATACATCTGAGAGTGAAAATCTAAAAGCACACCTACTGCTTCAAGTCGGCCCTTATATTTGGGGACGTGGACAAACTTGGAATGGGGCGCCTATTAGCCAAGGATCTCTTGACAGTGAAATCACCGATATACGTTTACGTCTTGGCTACCTTGACTGGACAGTGCCAAATACCGAACTTAAATTCAGAATGGGTTACCAAACTTTGCGACTTCCCGGTTTTGTGGGCAACAGTCCCATCACCGGAGAAAGTGGAAGCATGACCTACCATAACCGCTCCGCCGGCATAAGTTTCGAGTACCCTCTCAATGACAATATTGAACTTTCCGGATTTTGGACAAGGGGCAGCGACCAAAATGGATTTATTTACTTTAATGATAGCCGTGTAAAAACCCTCGGAGATACCAACAATACAGGTGATCTTTATGCTGCTGTTGTAGATTTTAATTATGAAAAATTTCGTATTATTCCTTGGTTCATGTATGCTGATGTAGGCAGGAATGTGCAAAACTTCGGCTTCCTTCCTCTCGGTAATGACGATGATTTCAAAGCCTATTATATGGGAGCCAGTATGGAATTTCTCCATGAGAACTGGCGTTTTGCCTTTGATGGTGTTTATGCTGTTTCCACATTGGAAGACAGTCAAAGAAAAGAAACTTTTGATGGATATTCCTTGGCCGCACTTCTTTCTTACCGCACTAAAAATGGGGTTCCGGCTTTAAAGGCTTGGTATTCTTCAGGGGATAAAAATGTCACAGGATTTGAAAAACTAGATAGTGGTGTCAGCGGTTTTAGAGCGCAACCCATCGGCGATTTAGGTCGCCCCTCTTCTATCATGAGTTTCTATATGCCTACAACTATGTTCTACGGGGAACAAATCCAAGATAACGGACTTTCCTGTTATAGAGGGTATAACCCTGACGGAACATGGGGTGTAGCACTTGAATGGGGTCAATTCTCATTCCTCAAAAACCTGAGTCATACCGCTCGTGTTGCCTATATCGGTGGCTCAAACGAAATTATTAATGATGCTATTCCTGCCAGTGTTCAATATATGGGCACCGATGACAGATTATGGGAATTTAACTTGAATAACTACATGTGGTTCACCAAAAATATGCTCGCAACTGTGGAGCTTGGTACCATACTCCCTGATTTCCAAGGAACAAACGAAGACGACCCTGTCTACCGTGCGACCCTTAGCTTTATATTTTTCTTTTAAAAATATTTTTCTTTTTTTGGGGGAAATGATTTCCCCCCAACCCCATCATGTCCACGTTATTCCAATTTGCTTATTCTTGGGAGAGGGAAAACCCCTTTTGTGTACAAAAGGGAGTTTTCTCCCTCCCAAACCCTCCCCCTTTCCTCAAAAAACTTTAATAGTGGGACAGTAAATT
>CAYJHY010000073.1:0-8560 GCA_964369875.1 uncultured Mailhella sp. | reverse complement strand
CCATAAGCCCTTGCAAAATGAATTTTGCAGAGGTCTTATTTTAACATTATAGCAAATTGCATTAACATGAGGCTTAACAAACAAAATACAATCACATACACCATAGTATTTTTTATTAAATAGGCATACTTTTACCTATTAAAGTTTTTTGTGGAAAAGGGAGGGGGTTTTTCCCTCCCCAAACGAATCTTTCAAAAAATCTTATTTTTCTATCCAAATAAGGCTCGCTTGCCTACCACATTTTTTATTGATTCGATAGGAAAAGAACGTGGAACACATAGTAGACGTACAAAGATCGAGGGAAAAAATATTTCTGGGTTCAAGACCGGCCAAAATAAGTTGCTGATGAGTGAGAAGCCAAAGATCCATGCATTTGCTTTCTTCATCATACCATGTTTTAAACTCTTGAGGCCATTCTTTGGCAAAATCTACAAATTCGCTTCGATACGGCCCTAAGCTCGGCCCACGAACTGCCATAAGATCCTTAGGATCAAGGCGATAACGTTCACAAAATTTTTCGATTGCAATCATGGGAAAACCCATACGGTTCCCGCGCCAGCCCACATGCAAAGCCAAAATATGCTCTCCGCCCATATGAGCGATTAAAATAGGCTGACAATCCGCGGTTTTTATCATTAGAGCAAAATCTTTTTGACTGGTGGCCATAGCATCGGCTTCTTCAAAAGAAGGCTTTTCAAAAGATGCGGGGTTTGGTTCAAAAATAACCCGATCCCCATGCACCTGTTTCGTTTCGGCAAAAGCAGAAAAACCCAAAATATCTTGCATATCTTTACGAGTAGCCCAAACTCTTTCGGGAAGATCTTCGGCACAAAAAGAAATGTTGCCGTCCATACATACCCGTGCGGCTTCACGTGTGGAATATTGCCCAAAATTGTATGTCTCTAAATTTAAATCATTGGCGCTGTTGATTTGCTTATAGGAACGAAATTGAAAAGCACAACGAATTTTAGGAAAAGCGGAAAAATGGAAAGGAATATATTGAAAACTCATAATAACCTCCGTTCATTTCATTGATAGTAGCCAAAAAAATACATGCTGTAAACAAAAATCAAGCATATAAAACACAAGACATTGTTATTATTTATCTTTTTTATTATTGATTATATTCCCTATTTCATGTAAAACTATAATTTATATAAAAATTCAAAATTACATAATATAAGGATTTGAAGTTTATGCGCGATATCGTTCTTTTTAGAGAGGCTCTCCAAGGTATTTTGGTTAAAATGGATCTTTTGTGGTCTGAAAAAACAGTGATTGAATTGCCAAAAGATCCCAAACATGGAGATTTGGCAACAAACGTCGCCATGACGTTAGCAAAAGCCAGCGGAAAAAATCCACGAGCTTTAGCCTCAGAAATCGTCGAGGAACTCAACCAAAACCCTTTGTTTACCAAAGTTGAAATCGCAGGCCCCGGCTTTATCAATATCACTTTCAATGATAGTTTTTGGCATGACCAAATCCTTTACATGGAAGAAAAGGGTGCTGACTTCGGTTCTTGTGAACTTGGAAAAAAAGAAGACGGACAAAAAAGAAAAGTTAATATAGAATATGTTTCTGCTAACCCCACAGGCCCCTTGCATATCGGTCACGGCCGTGGTGCGGCGGTTGGCGACAGTGTCACCCGCATCTTACGTTTTGCAGGTTATGAAGTAGGCACAGAATATTATATCAACGATGCCGGCAGACAAATGCGTCTTTTGGGTCTTTCCACATGGCTTAGAGTGCAAGAGCTTTGCAATATGCCTTTTGAATTCCCCGAAGACTATTATAAGGGCGATTACATTATTGATATTGCAAAAGAAATGCTTGAGCAAGATCCTGATTTACCACAAAAAGAAAACGCCGAAGAACTTTGCTTTATCTATTCTATGAACAATATTTTAGACGGCATAAAAGAAGATTTGAAAGACTTTCAAGTGGAGCACCAAACATGGTTTTCCGAAGCAAGCCTTGTGGATAAAGGCATCGTAGAAAACACCTTGAACTTACTCAAAGAAAAAGGGATTGCCTACGAATCAGACGGAGCACTCTGGTTTAGAACCACCGATTTTGGTGATGACAAAGACAGGGTACTGCGTAAAAGTGATGGTTACTTGACCTATTTTGCTTCTGATATTGCTTACCACGCCGACAAACTCAATCGTGGATTTGATGAACTTCTCGACATTTGGGGAGCGGATCACCACGGTTATATTCCGCGTATGTCCGCCGCCATTGCCAACCTCGGTAAAAATCCTAAAGAGGATTTTTCCGTTATCCTTATTCAGCTGGTTAACCTTTTGCGTGGCGGTGAACCTGTTGCCATGTCTACCCGCTCGGGTGAATTTGTCACCTTACGCGAAGTTATGGATGAAGTGGGCATAGATGCCGCACGCTTCATGTTCTTATCAAGAAAAAGCGATCAACCCCTTGATTTTGACTTAGACCTTGTTAAACAAAGAACACTTGAAAACCCTGTTTACTACGTACAATACGCCCATGCTCGTATTAAAACTCTCCTTGAAAGAGCAAAAAGCAAAGGCATTGAACCTCTTGAAAAATCAGATAAAAATGATTTGTCCATGCTTACCGATCCGGCAGATTTAAGTCTTATTCGTTTTGCGCTGCACTTTGAAGACGCAGTTGAAGACGCCGCCAAAGCAAAAGCAACCCATATCATCAGCTTCTACCTTATGAACTTGGCAGGAAAACTTCACAGCTACTACGCAAATACCCCTGTTCTTGGCGGTGAAGAGAATATTGTAAGAGCTCGCCTTGCACTTTTGCGTTCCGTCGCTACGGTTTTGAAAAATGGCTTGCAACTTCTTGGAGTAAGCGCACCCGATTCTATGTAACAGTCTTGCGTGCTTTTGATAGCTTTTCATCAAAAGCACGCAATTTAAATGTATTTTTTTATTATCGATTAAATCATTTTGGAAAAAATCATGGCAGTAAACAAATATACCAGTAAATCAAGCTCTTCAAATCCCACCCAAGTACACATTTCTCCTGCGCAAAGTCGCGCAAAAGAAATGGAAAGCGGTTTTGTTAAAAGCAAAAAAAAAGTTGTTCCACATACGGATGCAACAGAAAAAAAACAAGACCTTGAACCAATTTCTACTGCCCCACAAACCGATTATAATGATTTGAACATTGAACGTAAAACTTCCATGGCTACCACTATTATGGAGCAACAAACATCTTTGGCAACTGCCAAAGCAGAACAACAAAGCTCTGTGCTGATTAGCAAGGAAGAAAACACGACAAACCCAAAAACCGACAGCGCTCCTTTGTCCTTTAAAGAAGCACCACACTCAGCCCCCAATACCCATACTCAAGAAAATAAAAAAGAAGTAAACGAAAAAGAAGCCATTTTTAGCCAACAGGACGAAGAACTTTTACTTCTTAAAAACAAGAAAAACAAAAAAAACAAAAAAGAAGAAAAGTCCGGCTATCAACTGACCCTCAGCCCTTCTGCTTGTATCACTATTTTAGTGACCTCCTTGGTTACCGTTTCTTTTGTTTTTTTGTTTGGCCTTATCATTGGAAAAGGTATGGTTCCTGCGCCTATAAAAGCTGAGCCTGAGAAATTTACTCCGCCTATGGAAACGCAAGCACAAGCAGAAGCAAATCTGTCCGCAGTTTTACCTAAAGAAGAATTGCAGTTCCTAACCAACCTAAAAACCGATGATGCAGGTACCGAAGATCCTGTTAAAGCAGAGCAAGCAGCACAGCAAGCTCTACTAGCACAGACACAACTTGCACAACAAGCACAAAATACTCAAGGAAGCACAAATTCAAATATTGCACAAAACAATACTCAAAACAAAATTTATGATTATAACATTCGGGTAGCTTCTTTCAGAGCGGAAGCCCAAGCGGATAAATTGCGTGAAAAACTTGAAGGTGCAGGCTTTAGAACCGTTAAAATCAAAGATAAGGACTCCAAAGGCTCTTGGTTTTATGTTCATGTGCGTATGCGAGCATCGGAAGCCGGCTTCAGAGAAAATGTCAAATCCTTTAAAAGTTTTGCCATTCGTGATTATATTGTCAAAGATAAGAAAGTCGTACAGTAATGCATAGCACACTATACTTGCTACAACCCGACGAAATTTCTGAAAATCTTTGTTTTTCCGAGCCTAAAAAGGATTTAGTAAATCTTTTTACCTTGCTCTCCAAAGAGTTTAAGGGGCCAAATAGGCTTATTCAGCACAAATACATTCGCCCTTCATCAGTACACTTTTTACCGAACCGTTTGGCAACACCTGAATCCACACATGCCCCCCTCGAAGACGAGCAAACTCTTTTTATTGCCGATAGCAGTACATCTTCCTTGGATATTGCTCACTTCCTTGTGGGACAAAATATTTTCACCCCTTTTTCTTCCGTATTATGTAAAAACCAAACTGCAGGCAGGGGACAACTCAGGCGCAATTGGTCTTCCCCTGTGGGGAATATCTATGCGGCACTTCATCTGCCGAGCACCCCACCTTTTTCAAGTGAAATAGCCGCACCATTCATGGGAGCACTGTTGGCAAATGCGCTCAATAGCATGGGGTTTGCCGTCAAGCTTAAATGGCCTAATGACCTTATTGTGCAAGATCACAACCAAATCTGGCACAAGGTGGCCGGAATGCTTCTTGAAGAAAGGGACAATGCCTTGATAGCAGGTATAGGAATCAATTTATCCCATTCACCAAGCACAGAAGAACTAAGGGAAAATTACTTTTTAGAGGCGGGTAATCTTAAAGACTTATTCCCAAATCATCAACTATTCCAAGATCAAACTTTACAAAACTGTAACAATTTACAAAAACATTTCACAAGCATGCAAAATATTTTTCAAAATATAGCTGATAAAACGTTTGAGAATGACAGTTTTAGTCATACATTTAATAAAAATATCAATATGATAAATCTTGAACCCTTAAAAATTTGGCATTTTTGGCTAACTCTTGTGGAAAAGATAGTTTTATGTTATAGAAACTTAATAATAAAAGCAGACGAAAGAGCAATAAAACATTTTATTGAAGAAAATCTAGCGTTTATAGGTGAAAATATTAAAATTTTTCACCCACTTATTAAAGAAGAGCTTGACAGAAACATTTCTGTCAATGTTGAGTGTATCAAGGGAAGGGTTTGTGGTATAAATGCTCAAGGCGAGCTTTTATTGCAAACTCGAAGCAATATTATCACAATACTTGGGGGATCTTTTTCTCAAGGCGACGATTAAAGGCGGTACAGATGTCTCCACTCTCAATGGAAGAATTGTTGGTTGAATTACGTGATAAACCCATCCTTGTAGCCAATCGAGGAATTTCGGGAAGAAGAATTTGTCGTTCTATACGAGAACGCTTTCATGCCACTGCTATTTTAACGGCAACCGACGTTGATAAAACGTCTCCTGCGGCTTCTTCAGCCCAAGAGCTTATGCTTTTAGGCTCAGACCCCACCGCGTATCTAGATCTTGATCTCATCATTGCCAAAGCCAAAAAACGTGGTGTTGTTGCCATTCATCCCGGCTGGGGCTTTGCTTCCGAGGATGATACCTTTCCCCGCAAGTGTGAAGAAGCAGGTATCATTTTTATCGGTGCAAAATCTGACGCCATGAAACAACTCGGTAACAAAGTTGAAGCCAGAAAAATTGCTCAAGAGCTTGATATTCCTGTTGTTCCCGGTTCAGAAGGTGCTGTAACCGTTGAAGAAGCCAAGGCGCTTATCCGTAAAATCGGCATGCCTGCAATGCTCAAAGCCGAAGGCGGCGGCGGTGGTCGCGGTATTTTTGTTATCCGTGATGAAGACAGCCTTGAAGATGCCTTTATTAAGGCTTCCACTATGGCAGAAGCCTCCTTTGGTAACCCTCGCCTTTTTGTTGAAAAATATCTCGAAAGAGTTCGTCATATCGAAATCCAAGTTATTGCCGACCAGTACGGCAATGTTTTTGCTTGCGATGAGCGTGACTGTTCCGTTCAACGTAACCACCAAAAACTTATCGAAATTACGCCTTCCCCATGGGTTGGCATGACCGAAGAGCTTAGAGCAAAGCTTAAAGATTACTCTGCTCGCCTTGCAAAAGCCGTTGGTTATCATTCCCTTTGTACCGTTGAATTTTTGGTGACCGAAGAAGGTCAGCCTTATCTTATTGAAGTAAATACAAGACTTCAAGTTGAGCACGGTATCACCGAATGTCGCTACGGTATCGACCTTGTAGAAACCCAAATAGCTTTGGCCTTTGGTGTTCCCCTCGCCATGAACAACGAAAACACTGTCGGTCATCTAAACGCCATCCAAGTTCGTATTAACTGCGAAGATCCACAAAAAGGCTTTAGCCCCAATGCCGCGCGTATTTCTCGCTACTTCTCCCCCGGCGGTCCCGGTATCCGTATCGATTCAAACCTCACAGCGGGTTATGATTTCCCTTCCAATTACGATTCTGCCGGTTCCTTGCTTATCGCTTATGGCCGTGGTTGGGACAAAACCAGAAGTATCATGGAACGTGCCCTTGATGAATATGTTATCTCAGGAGTGAAAACCACCATTCCCTTCTTCCGTCATATTCTTCATAATGAAAAATTTGTCCAAGCGGATTTTGACACTACCTTTATTGAAAAAAATCCAAAGCTTTTGAGATATCAAGATCTCGAGCCGGAAGCAGAACGTCTCAGTCATTTAATTGCTGAAATCTCTGCAAAGGGCTACAACCCCTATGTACAGCTCGGGCAATATCGTAGTGTAGACACACCTCGTATGCCGGACTTCGATCCCGTACTTCCTCGAATTACCAAGGAAACAAGAATACAAGCCAACTCTTACCCAATGGGTGACAGAAACGCTATCTTGGATTTTGTTCGCGACTCAGGTAAAATCCACTTTACCGACACCACCGCCCGTGACTTTACCCAGTCAAACAGCGGTAACCGTTTCCGTTTGGCAGAAGACAGACTCATAGGCCCCTACCTTGATAACTGTAACTATTTCTCCATTGAAAATGGTGGCGGTGCTCACTTCCACGTGGCTATGATGGCCAATATGACCTATCCTTTCGGAGAAGCCAAAGCGTGGAACAGCTTTGCTCCAAAAACCTTAAAACAAATCTTGGTACGTTCCACTAACGTGCTCGGATATTCTCCGCAACCTCGCAACCTTATGCAGCACACCTGCGAAATGATTTGTGATAATTACCATGTTATCCGTTGTTTTGACTTCCTAAACGACACTCGTAACATGCGCCCTCTTGCGGAAGTAGTTTTAAGCAGAAAAGATGTTATTTTTGAACCTGCCCTTTCCCTTTCCATCTCCAAAGGTTTTGACGTAGATCACTATCTTGACGTGACCAAAGAAACCTTGCGCATGGTCGCCTCCGTGCTTGGTTGTGATGAAGAAAAAGCCTCCAGAAGCATAATTTTGGGTCTTAAAGATATGGCCGGCATTTGTCCGCCTCGCTTCATCAAAGATTTAACCACCAGACTTCGCAGTAAATGGCCTAACCTTGTGCTTCATTACCATCGTCACTATACAGACGGTCTTTTTGTCCCTGCAGTAGCTGAAGCCGCTAAAGCCGGAGCACATATTTTAGACGTAGGTCTCGGCGCAGCTGTAAGAAGTTACGGTCAAGGCGACGTTCTCGCCACAGCCGCTTACGTGGAAGAGCTTGGCATGGAAACAATTATCAATAAAGACAGCATTCGCGACGCCAACTTTGTTATTAAACAAATTATGCCTTACTACGATCGTTATTGCGCACCTTATTTCCAAGGTATCGACCACGATGTAGTACACCACTGTATGCCCGGTGGTGCCACATCTTCTTCTCAAGAAGGCGCTATGAAGCAAGGCTACATCCACCTTCTTCCCTATATGTTACGCTTCTTGGCAGGCACAAGACAAATTGTGCGCTACCATGACGTTACCCCCGGTTCTCAAATCACTTGGAACACTGCGTTTCTCGCAGTTACAGGGGCTTGGAAGCGTGATGGTATGACAGCGGTTGATAAGCTTTTACAAGTTTTGGAAGATGTTGTTGCAACTCCCGATCAAGATCAAAGTCTTGCTTTGCAAAAGCAACGCCTGAGCATTTACCAAGATTGTAACGACGCTTTTAGAAATCTTCTCCTCGGTAAATTTGGTAAACTCCCCCTTGGTTTCCCCGCTGACTGGGTCTATCAAAGTGCTTTCGGTTCAAAATGGCAACAAGCCATTTCCGACAGAACAGACGACAGCCCATTGGCACACCTTGCGGCAACAGACGTTATCGCCGAAGAATACACCTGCGCAGACCTTATCAAACGTGCTCCGACAGAAGAAGAATTGGTGCTCTATCTCAATCACCCCGGTGATGCGATAAAAATGATGCAATTCCAAGATCAATTTGGTGATCCAAATGCCCTTCCTCTCGACGTTTGGTTTGAAGGACTCGTGCCCGGAAGAGAATTGCAATACACCGATGAAGGCGGAAAGCCTCACCAAATCACAATTATTAACATTAGCCCTCTCAATGATAGGGGTATCGTTGAAGTTCGCTATGCCTACGACTCACAAGTTATGATTCGCGAGGTAA
>CAYJHY010000072.1:0-8563 GCA_964369875.1 uncultured Mailhella sp. | reverse complement strand
ACCTATGGTAAGGCCAACAGATGCCCTTATTGTGAAAACGGGGTGGAAATAGAGAAAAAGAATTCTTAGACATAAATGTGGTTGAAAAAATTCGTAAAAACTGCCTTCATATCCAAAAAGATAAGTCCCACAATGCTTTATGAATATTATGGGACTCTTTTTTTTTGATTTGGTGCAGAAGGGGCTACAAAAACACACGATAACCTCATAATATTTTTATAGAAATACAATTAAAAATTTTTCAATACCGTAAAAAATACCGTAAACCTTCGAGGACATTACGGTAATACCACGTTGCGCCATGGCTGAACTTTACTTCTAAAATTTATTCTTTATAACCATATCCACTACTGTTGGCCAAGTTTGAGCTAACCTTCTGTCTTTCCATTATATTATTTTTTTTAATTTCCTACGCATTGTGTAGGAAATTGACTACAAGTTATTCTTCAAACTTTTTTTCTAATTCAAGTTGTGAATATTCTCTACTAATTTCTTGCTTAAGTTCTTCTTCTGTAGGTAGATGAAACTGATATTTTGAGGCAAAAATTTGGTTTTGTCCTTCAGGTAAGGTATACTTTACCACTGAATCATTTTTATCGGCACAAAGGACTATCCCGATTGGGGGATTGTCGCCTTCTTGGGTAAGCTCTCGGCCGTAATAGTTGACATACATTTGCATTTGCCCCAAGTCTTGATGGGTGAGTTCTCCAATTTTCAAATCTATCAGTACATAACACTTTAGGGTAATATTATAAAAGACCAAGTCAATATAAAAGTGTTTATCGTCAAAGCTGATTCGCTTCTGTCTGCTCACAAAGGCGAAGCCATTGCCAAGTTCAAGCAAAAATTCTTGAAGATGGCTAATAAGTCCTTGCTCCAAATCCCTTTCCAGTAATTTAGTGTTTTGCTTTACCCCCATAAATTCTAAAACATAAGGGTCTTTGAGTATGTCTTTAGGACGTGCAGGGGCGTCGGAAAGTTCTTGCATTTCGGCAATAACAGGAGCTTTATCTTGGCTTGCTAATAAGCGTTCATAATAAAATGTGGTGATTTACCTTTGCAGTTGCCTAACACTCCAATTACATTTTGCGGTTTCTTCTTCGTAATATCGGCGTGCTTTTGGGTTTTCAATACGAATAAGTAAGCAGTAATGCGACCATGTTAAAAGGTCAGACAGCGTCTGACCTTTTGGGAAAGTCAGGTAAAAAGTACGCATATTCTTGAGGTTGGTGGAAGTAAAACCTTTACCAAACTCAATGGTCAGCTCCTTTGAAAGATTGCTGATAAGACTATCTCCATAGTTTGCCTTAGCCTCACCGCCTTGTTTTTCCACAATAAGCTTACCAATTTGCCAATAAGCTTGCACCATAGCCGAATTTGCGGTTTTGTAGACGGTATTTCTTGCTGTATGAAGTATTTCTTTTATATCGCTTATTAGGCTGTATTCTGGGACATTATCGAGGGTCATGGTGAGCTCCTAAGTATCAATTGAGTCTATTATGAAAAAAGGCTTCGCATCGAGGACAAACAATATTATAAATTTCTTCTGCTCGTGTTCTATGGTATGTCCATTTGTTCTGTTTTTATAGAATAAATTATGGTTATTATTTTTACAACGTATTTTTAAATGTTCTAAATCCCCCGAAATCGAGGGATTTTAAATTGTGTAACCATCTACAATAAACAATACTTCATAATCACGGAATCACTTTTTATTCTATGGTATTCAAAACTGTATAAAAAAATTATTTTTTCCCGCACAACCCACAAATATCAATCAAGATTTTCAAAACCTTTTCTTGTTCGGAAGGTGAAATATTCTCAAGCAATATCATAATGCGTTCAGCGTTACTGCTTATTGCTGCATTGTCTTTTTTCACTAAATCGATCGCTTGTACCGCTAAAACTTGCATAAAACGTTCAAGGCTTTTTATGGAAACATTGTGCTTACCTGATTCTATTCGAGAAATCGTTTCTTTTTCCATATCTACAAGCTCAGCAAGTTCAAGCTGAGTCAAGCCCATAGACTTTCTGTAATATGCTATATTTTCACCAATTTGCTGACTGAGCGTAGATAAATTCATTCTAAAATCCCTTTTTGTAATTTTAAGAAATTTTATCATCTTGACAAGCTCATATGAATGATATATTAAATCATAAAAATATTGATATCATACATCAATATACAAATTAAGGTACAGCATACCAACTAGATAGATGTTTTATTTAGTTGGTATCTGGTATTATATATTATTGTTGACAAAAATATGTTTACATATATATTTATACTAAATTCTATATTTCAGAAAAGGAAGTCACATTTATGCCAACGTCTCCATTTCATCTAAGCAATGATAACTCCACAGGTACTATCATCGCCAGTAAGATTTTCTTTGAAAGTGATGCTGTGTTATCAGCATTAAGTAAATATACTTCACATTACTATATTACTGTTGTGCCTACAAATGAATCCGACATAAAAATAACAGTGCAAAACAAGACTGAGCTTCCTTTATCAATTGAAATATTAAAGGAAGTTATGAATGAATTTATTGATCAACAAATAAGGATAGATTTACAGAAAAAATTTGGAAACTTACGGGATATTATTGTTAAACACGCTTTTGAACCAGTGAGAATGTAAATGTACACTCTGTTACCATTTCAATTTTCAAGGCATGATAAGGATGTGCTATTAGTCAATGAGTGTGGCGACTTCCATTTTTTACCCGAGGAAGATTTTGATGATTTAATACGCTACCAATTAAGCGAGACTTCACAACATTTTCAAAATCTAAAAAGCAGACTATTTCTTGCTCAGGGTGATACAGAAAATGCCATACGGAAAATGTCAGCGAAATACCGTTCCCGTAAAGGTTTCTTACGAGATTTTACGGCATTGCACATGATGGTTATAACTTTACGTTGCAATCAAAAATGTGAATATTGCCAAGTTTCTTGTGCGGAAGAAGATGCCTATACATATGACATGTCTACTGATATTGCAGAAAAGGTCATTGATATGATTTTTGAGTCACCTTCTAATTCAATCAAAATTGAATTTCAAGGAGGTGAACCACTTTTAAACTGGAAAACATTGCAACACAGTGTGCTTTATGCCAAGAAGAAAGAGCTTGTCTCTGATAAAAATGTAAGCTTTGTCGTATGTACCAATCTTACCTCTATAACCAAAGATCAGCTTCTTTTTTGCAAAGATTATAATATTGAAATTTCTACTTCCCTTGACGGCACAAAGGAAATTCATAATTCATGCAGAAAGTTACGCATAGCAAATAGTGAAACCTATGACCTTTTTCTGGAAAAACTGGAACTTGCTCGCTCTGTTGTTGGGTATGACGGTGTTGATGCACTTATGACAACAACGGCTTATTCTGTAGACCAATTAGAGGAAGTTATTAATGAGTATATACGTCTTGGCATGAATGGCATCTTTATAAGGTCATTAAATCCTTATGGTTTTGCGGCTGAACAGGCAAACAGATTAAGTTATGACATGGAAGACTTTGCTCAAAACTACTTGAAAGCACTTGAGTATATAATCAAAAAGAATAATGAAATATTTTTCCCCGAACATTTTGCAAGCTTACTATTTTCGAGAATACTGACTCCGTTTTCTACAGGCTTTGTTGACTTACAATCCCCTGCAGGTGCAGGGATTGCAGGGGTAATTTATGATTTTGACGGCTCTGTATTTCCTGCCGATGAAGCTCGTATGTTAGCACGCATGGGAGACAATTATTTTCATTTAGGAAATGTGCAAACGAACACATTTAAAGAAATTTTTTACAGTGAAAAATTGCAAAGTATAACAAGTAAGTCTTGCGTAGAAAATACACCAAGTTGTGCATATTGTGCCTTTCAAGTTTATTGTGGAGCTGATCCTATACGCAATTATCTTGAAAGCGGTAACGAGTTTAGAAATATGGCTCAAACACCTTTTTGTATCAAGCATAAAACAATTTTTAATGGCATTTTTGACATATTGAAAAATAGAGATGAAAAAACTGACGATATTATTTGGAGTTGGATAACTCGTAATCCTAATTTGGTGAATTATTATGAGAACGATTAATATACATAGCAATATAAACTCTAATGAGCTGTGCGGAATAATAACGCATGAGCCAAAGCCATTTTACAATCGTAGTAAATATATTCTAATCACGAAGACAATAGGATTAAAAGATATAGGTTATCAAGCCTGTATTACTGATTTTCCAAACAAAAATCCTATATTACCTTTGAATATTCAAGTTGATTCGAGTGATTTTTCGAAACTCCAAGAAGGGGATATTGTAAACATCTCGGAAAATAAAATTACTGTACTTTGGTCAGAACTATCTAATGATAATGCCCTAATGCTCACAGAGTCATGTAATTGTCGATGTATTATGTGTCCTCAGCCTTATCAAAAACATGATAAAAAGCTTGTGCGTCAATGTGAAACCATTTTAGATCTCCTAAAAGGCAGACAAGTTGCTAATATTTGTATTACCGGTGGAGAACCTACTTTGCTTGGTGATATTTTTTTACATATTTTAGAACGCTGTGTCGTGGAACATCCCGAAGCTGAAATAAATGTTCTTAGTAATGGGAAAATGTTTGCTAGTCAAGATTTTGCCAAAACAACAGCACGCATAGCAAACAGCAGAACTGTTTTTTGTATTTCTTTACATTCTGATATTGACAATATACACGATGAAATAGTGGGTATGGTAGGAAGTCATACTGCTACAGAAAATGGGATTTACAACTTAGCTCAATTTGGAGCCAATATTGAAATACGCTACGTTATAACAAAGAATAATTATTCTCGAATGCCACAATTTGCTGAATATCTTTATAATTATTTCCCCTTCTGTTGCCATTATACATTTATGGGAATGGAGCTGTATGGCTATGCATCAAAAAATGAAGAAAATGTGTATATTGCGCCTTATGAATATCAACAAGAACTGCGTACGGCAGTATTAGCATTGTATAAGAGGGGATTACCTATTTCTGTTTACAATATCCCATTTTGTCTTTGCCATAAAAATATCCATAATTTTGCAAGGCAATCCATTTCATTGTGGAAGAACATTTTTTTACCACAATGCAATGAATGCATACAAAAGGAACATTGTGCAGGATTTTTTGCAACGTCAAAAAGTTTGCCCAATGAATATGTAAAACCTTTAAAAAATACGGAGGAAATATGAGAAAATTAATTTATAATGTTCTTATGTTTGTAGGTGCAGTTACAATGTTTTTTGGAGCGGACAATGCTAAGGCAAATGTTCCTGAAAAAGCTATCGACAAACCAACAACTTCTAACTTTAACAATGATGGGCTTTTTTATTTTGCTGATATTATAGCTAATCAAGAAAATTCTGATTTTGTGGCTTACCACTATAGCCATAGAAGTCACAGCAGTCATAGCAGTCACAGTAGTCACAGAAGCCACTATTCAAGTAGATATTGATATTACTGCAACTTGAGAGTAATAACAACTTATAACTCTAATTCTTTTTTTCTATCTATAGTTTAATAATTTTAGGTTACCGCCTCAGCGTTTTACATTGAGGAGGTAACCAAAATTATGCAGTTTGATTAATGAACAGGCAAGGAATTTACTCCAATAACCTTTATAAGTTTATCTGTGGTGCTTTATGGCTATGGCATAGGCTCACAAGTAAACATCTAATGCAAAAAATCAGGGGTGCATTATCATGAAAAATTTAACTTACGTATTTATAAGCTTTTTTTTACTTTCTGGCTGTGCCAGTAAACTTACAGTTACATCAGAACCACCTAAAACTTACGACTTAGAGAATTCAAGAGTATATGAAGCCACCTATGATGATGTTTGGAAAACTGTGGTTGATGTTATAGGAACATCATTCTATGTCATCGAAAACGTAGAAAAAGATTCTGGAATACTTGGTATTAGTTTCTCGGCTAAAAATCCACAAGAGGTAATTGATTGTGGCGTAGTTAAGGATAATGGGACTATTGCAGGAAAAAAGCACAATGCAACTTTTCCTGGAGCAATTAGTCAAATCACACGTGTAATGGTATTACCAAACGGTATTCCTGTTCAAGCACTTAGAACTCTTACGTTGCAAGGAAAATCTAATATACTTGTAAAAAAACTTTCCTCAACGCAAACAGAGGTTACTATAAATACAAAATATATGGCTGAGTTAAATTATAGTGGAACAGAATATGTGGTAGTAGGTTTTAACAGTGTTCCTCGCCCATTTTCTTTCTCTCAAGACTTTGATTTTACAACGAATGAGACTGGTACAAATGGTACAAATGGGCTAACTTGTAAAAGTAAGCTAACTTTGGAAAATGGAATACTTGATAAAATCAGTACAAATTTGAAATAGGCTTTTTAGAATTAACTGTACAACTGCTATCTAATTTTAATACCGTTATTCATTTTACAAAATTGTAAAATGAATAACAAAAGTTTACCTCTTCGGGTGAAATTCTCACCTTGAGAAAGATGTCTTTTTTGCTGTTTTGGTCTTTCATTTTGTCTTCTGAATTAAAAGGGGGTGAGGGGAATTTTCCCCCACCAGCTCCATGTGGAGAACATTTCAACTTGTTTGAAATGTGCCCACAATGGGTAGGCTGGCTTGCGAAAATAAGGACAGTGAACACCTTAGAGTTTTGGGGAGCAATCTGCTTTTTCCTTGTACCGTTCAAGCAAAGAAATGAGATGCGCATGGATGTCGTGAGCGACATAAAATTGTTTCCTTTGCTCGAAGCGACCAAGCAAATTTTCAAGGTGACGCTCCAAAAAACTATCGCCCTCGGCTGTCCGTATCACTCGCAAAACTTGGCGTATTCTGTCCTGTTGATATTGCCGTAATTTTCGCAAAATCTTCTTTTCTTCTTTCTGCGCCTTGATGGCTTCAACCTGTGCCTTAGTCGCTCGGCTTGGGCTGAGATTGAAGTGCTCACAAATCCTTTTTTTGGCTTCCGTAAAATCCACCTTACTTAGCAATTGCACAAGCTCAAAAATATCTCCGCTTGCTCCGCACGAAAAACATTTGAAATACTCCCCACGAATAGAGAAGCATTTGTCACCGCCATGTATAGGGCAATCAGAAACGCCATTGATTTCTATGCCGTACATGTTTGCAAGAACGCTCTCAAGACTGACACACTTTTTTATTTCTTGATTTGTCAAACCCTCACCTCATACGGTGCAACATAGAAATAAACACAATCACAAGGAGGTTTTTTGCATCGTGTATAGCATTTCTCTTTATCTTCCCAGTGATAGTCATTTCTCGGACACGGCACCAAACGTGGATATTTTCGTAAATCCTCATACAAATGCTCTTCACTTCGGTAACGGCCGACTTTCCTAAAAGTATCATCTAAAAACGTATACTCAATATTCTCAATATTCTCAAAACTACTTTGTTCGTCTTTGTTGAGGGGGTTTTGAGTATTTTGAGAATATTGAGTAGGCAATTTAAATCTATCAAATAGGCTCATGCCCCTCCTCATAATAAGAAGGATGAACCTCATAGCGAATGGAAGGCGGTCGCCCTGTACCCCTTGCAATGGGAAGTGGTAATTTTCGGATATAGCCGTGTTCCTCCAGTAAGCCAAGCCCCCTGTTGGCCTCCTCTTGTTTTTTAATTTTTCCTTTGACTGCCTGAAAGCAACCTCTGGCGGAAAAATCTTTAGGCCGTAAATCATTCAACCATGCAAGGATTTTTTTTGCGTTTGAAGCTCTTCATTTTTTCAAGAGTTTTATTTTCGCTTGTAATGGCGGAAATACTTTCTTTTTCCCTTGCATGTTGTGCTTCCTCCCATTGTTCAAGAGGTAACTTGAAACGCTTTAGGGTAGGGCTTTTCAACTCGCTGGGCTCGGCGGTGATGATGGTGTAAAGATTGAGTGGTTCTACATAGCCTTTTTTAAGTTCCACTTGAAATTTTCCTTGCACTGCCGTTGCCAAACAAGATAAAGCGCAGAATAAAGGCATTTCAAAGGCTGTTTGATAATGTTTTGCGCACTCCAAAGCATAATCTCGTAAAACAGGCGGAATGCATTCGGGATTAATTTGTGGTAAATCTATCACGTCCCCCCTTTTCACAAGCGGAGTGATTTCCTCCCAAGTTTGGTTTTCAGTGACAAACGGATTTTGAATATTCGGATTTTGAGTATTTTGAGAATATTGAGTATTATCAAAAAGAATAAAATCCGGTTCAAGATTAAATTCTTTTGCCTCACGGTGAACACGCTCATACTCTTCATCGGAAATGTTTGCTATAGAAAAATCATCGGGCAATAAATCTTTTTAATCCGTTAGTTTTTGCACCTTTCCGCTAGCCTTTATGGCTCGTAGTTTCGTATCGCTTAATTTCATAAATCCCCCGTTGAAAAATATTCTATCCATAAAAATATATCAAGATAACAAGAATATATAATTTTACGGTATGTATTTTTCAGAAAATATTCTATACCGCAAAAAATACCGCAAAAAACACGGTATGCCTAGGGGGGGCAATAGAACCAAAAAGGACAACAAATATT